>CAZNHG010000123.1:0-8678 GCA_964572555.1 uncultured Devosiaceae bacterium
TATCTCGACTATTCGCGAAAGGATGGCGAATGGGTGCCCAACGAGAAGGGCGGCAACGAGAATCTCGAGGCCGTGGCTTTTCTCAAGCGGCTCAACACCGAGGTGTACGGGCACAATCCCGGCGCCTTCATGGTCGCCGAGGAGTCGACGTCCTGGCCGGGGGTGAGCACGCCGGTGCACGAAGGCGGGCTCGGGTTCGGCTACAAGTGGAACATGGGGTTCATGAACGACACGCTGGGCTACATGCAGCGCGACCCCATGCATCGGCGCTATCATCACAATGACATGACATTCGGGCTCTCCTACGCGTTTTCGGAGAACTTCGTTCTTCCGCTCAGTCACGACGAAGTGGTGCACGGCAAAGGGTCGCTGATCAACAAGATGCCCGGCGACGATTGGCAGCGGTTCGCCAATCTGCGGGCGTATTACGGTTTCATGTGGGGGCATCCGGGCAAGAAGCTGCTGTTCATGGGGCAGGAGTTCGCCCAGCGCAACGAGTGGGCTGAATCCCGGGCGCTCGACTGGTGGCTGCTGGATGCACAGATGCACGACGGCATGCGCCGGCTCGTGACCGACCTGAACACCGTCTACACCGGGACGCCGGCCCTGCATGCCCGCGACTGCGAGGCGGAGGGCTTCGAATGGCTGATCGCGGACGACGATGCCAATTCGGTGTTCGCCTGGGCGCGCAAGGCGCCGGGCGCCGAACCGGTGGTGATCGTGACGAATTTCACGCCCGTGCCACGCGATGGCTACAGGGTGCCGATGCCGTTGGCGGGCAAGTGGGTCGAGCGGATCAACACCGACGCGGCGCGCTATGCCGGCAGCAACAAGGGAAATCCGGACGGAGTACTGGCGCCGGAAGTGAAGGGCAGGGAGTGGCCGGCCGAAGCGGCACTCACACTGCCGCCGCTGGCGACGCTGATCCTCGGTTACGAGGGGAAATGAAGGGACGCATATAGTGAGTTGAAAACAGGGCGGTTCCGGGAGGGAATGACCAAGTAGACAAGGAGCCGCACATAATTTGGAGGGAGATTATGTCTGATACCAGAACAGCACCGTCGCTGGCGCGCGATGCGATGGCCTACGTGCTTGCGGGCGGACGCGGGTCACGCCTGATGGAGTTGACCGACAGGCGCGCCAAGCCGGCGGTCTATTTCGGCGGCAAGTCGCGCATTATCGACTTTGCCCTGTCGAACGCCATCAATTCGGGTATCCGCCGCATATCGGTTGCAACGCAATATCAGGCGCACAGCCTCCTCCGCCACATGCAACGGGGCTGGAACTTCCTCCGGACGGAGCGGAACGAGAGCTTCGACATCCTGCCCGCCAGCCAGCGCGTACGCGACGACCTGTGGTATGCGGGTACGGCGGATGCGGTTTACCAGAACATCGACATCATCGAGGACCTTGGCCCCAAATACATCATCATCCTGGCGGGCGACCACATCTACAAGATGGACTACGAGGTCATGCTGCGCCAGCACGTCGACACAGGGGCCGACGTGACCGTGGGGTGCCTCGAGGTCGCGCGGCCCGAGGCGTCCGCTTTCGGCGTCATGCACGTCGACGGGCGCGACCGCATCATCGATTTCGTCGAAAAGCCCGCCGACCCGCCGGGAATTCCGGACAAGCCCGACCTCGCGCTCGCTTCCATGGGGATCTACGTCTTCGATACCCACTTCCTGATGGACCAGCTCCGGCGGGATGCGGAGGCGGAAGGGTCCTCGCGCGACTTCGGCAAGGATATCATCCCGCATATCGTCAAGAACGGCGTGGCGTGGGCGCACCGCTTCACGCACTCCTGCGTGCGTTCGAGCAAGGAAGAGGTGGCCTATTGGCGGGACGTGGGGACGATCGATGCCTACTGGAAGGCGAATATCGATCTCACCGACGTGGTGCCCCAGCTCGATCTCTATGACCGCGAGTGGCCGATCTGGACCTATGCCGAGATCACGCCGCCGGCGAAGTTCGTGCACGACCTCGAAGAGCGGCGGGGGCAGGCGATCTCCTCGCTGGTTTCGGGCGACTGCATCGTCTCCGGCGGTTCGCTGATGCGGACGTTGTTGTCGACGGGGTCGCGCGTGCATTCCTACTCTCACCTGACGGATGCCGTGGTGCTGCCACGCTGCCATATTGGCCGTGGTGCGCGACTGACCAAGGTTGTGCTCGATCGCAGCGTGACGATACCGGACGGCCTTATCGTCGGGGAGGATCCCGAGTTCGATGCCAAGTGGTTCCGCCGCACCGATAACGGGGTGACGCTTGTGACCCAGCCCATGATCGACAACTACCTGGAAAATCAATGATCGAAGTCCTCTCCGTCGCCTCGGAAGTCTATCCGCTCGTCAAGACCGGCGGGTTGGCGGACGTCGCCGGTGCATTGCCCGGAGCGTTGGCGACGCACGGTGTGCATGTGCGTACGCTGATGCCGGGATATCCCAAGGTTCTGGAACAGCTCGGCGAGGGGCGCACGGTCGCCCTCATATCGGATTTGTGGGGCGAAGAAGCCCGCCTGATCGCCGGGGAGGCGCGGGGGCTCGATCTCATCGTCATCGACGCGCCGCACCTCTATGTGCGCGAAGGTGGGCCCTACGGTGCGGCGGGTGGTGGCGACTGGCCGGACAACTGGGCGCGCTTTGCGGCGTTGAGCTGGGTGGCCGCCGAACTCGCGCGCGGCATGGCGGAGGACTATCGGCCCGACATCGTGCATGCGCATGACTGGCAGGCGGGACTGGTGCCGGCGTATCTGCGCTTCGGCACGCCGACGGATGTGAAATCGGTCATGACCATCCACAATCTCGCCTTTCAGGGGCGTTTCGATGCCGATGTGTTCGACGATCTGCGATTGCCGCAATATGCCTATTCGATGGACGGCGTGGAGTACTACGGCGGCGTGGGATTTCTGAAAGCCGGGCTGCAGTGTGCCGACGCGCTGACCACGGTCAGCCCAACCTATGCCGCCGAAATCCGCACACGCGACTACGGCATGGGGCTCGAAGGCCTGCTGACGGAGCGCGCCGACGATCTCGTGGGCATTCTCAACGGCATCGACACCGCGACGTGGGACCCCGGATGCGATCCGGCGTTGACCGCGCACTACCGCACCAACACGGCGCATCATCGCGCCCGCAACAAGCGGTTGCTGGAGGACCGTTTCGGGCTCGACGAGGACGACGGGCCGCTGTTCGGCGTCGTCAGCCGACTGACGTGGCAGAAGGGGATCGACCTGCTGATCGAGACGATCGATTCCGTCGTGGCGCGCGGCGGGCGGCTGTGTGTGCTCGGCTCGGGCGACAACGACCTGGAGGCCGCGCTGGCGGTGGCGGCCGAAAAGCATCCTGGCCGGGTGGCCGTGGAATTCGGCTATGACGAGCCGCTCTCGCATCTCATCCAGGGCGGAGCGGACGCCATCGTGATCCCGTCGCGTTTCGAGCCCTGCGGGCTCACCCAGCTCTTCGGCCTGCGCTACGGCTGTGTGCCCGTGGTGGCGCGCGTCGGCGGGCTGGCCGACACGGTGATCGACGCCAACGAGGCGGCGGTCGAGGCCGGTGTGGCGACAGGCGTACAGTTCGCGCCCGTCACGGTCGATGCGCTCGCCGAGGCGTTGAACCGGGCGATTACGCTGTACGGCCGGCCCAAGATCTGGAAGAAGATCCAACGGCGCGGCATGAAAACCGACGTAAGCTGGGAAGCCAGCGCCGCCCGCTACGCAGAATTGTACGCAAGACTTGTTGGGGCATCTGACGATGACGATTAAGGAAGTTGCGACGACGCCGTTCGACGATCAGAAGCCGGGGACGTCGGGGCTGCGCAAGCGGGTGAAGACCTACGCCCAGCCCAATTATGTCGAGAACTATATCCAGGCGATCTTCGACAGCCTCGAAGGCATAAAGGGGAAGACGCTCGTTATCGGCGGGGACGGGCGCTACTACAACGAAGTCGCCATCCAGACGGCGCTGCGCATGGCGGCGGCCAACGGTTTCGGCAAGGTGCTGGTCGGGCAGGGCGGGCTGCTGTCGACACCCGGCGCCTCGCACATCATCCGCCACTACAAGGCGTTCGGCGGGCTCGTGCTGAGCGCCAGCCATAATCCGGGCGGCCCGGACGGCGACTTCGGCATCAAGTACAACGTATCGAACGGCGGGCCGGCGCCCGAGCGCATTACGGACGCGGTGTTCGCGCGCTCCAGGGAGATCGACCGATACTATACCGTGGAGACCGGCGACATCGACCTTTCGGCGCTGGGCACGCACGACGTGGCGGGCATGAGCGTCGAGGTGATCGATCCGGTCGCGGACTATGCCGATCTGATGCAGACATTGTTCGATTTCGACGCGATCCGCGACCTGTTCGCTTCCGGTTTCCGCTTCCGGTTCGACGCCATGCACGCGGTCACCGGACCCTATGCCAGGCGCATCTTCGAGGATCTGCTGGGCGCGCCCGAAGGCTCGGTGATCAACGGCACGCCATCGCCCGATTTCGGCGGCGGACACCCCGATCCCAACCTCGTTTACGCCAAGGATCTCCATGACCTGTTGATGTCCGACGACGGCCCCGATTTCGGTGCCGCGTCGGACGGCGATGGCGACCGCAACCTCGTCATCGGCAAGAAGCGGTTCGTCACGCCGTCCGACTCGCTGGCGGTCCTCGCGGCCAACGCGCACCTCGCGCCCGGATACAAGGACGGGATTGCCGGCATCGCCCGTTCGATGCCGACCAGCGCCGCCGCGGACAGCGTGGCCAAGGACCTCGGGATCGAGATGTTCGAAACGCCCACGGGCTGGAAGTTCTTCGGCAACCTGCTCGATGCCGGCCGCGTGACGATCTGCGGCGAGGAGAGCGCAGGCACCGGTTCGGCGCATGTGCGCGAGAAGGACGGTGTCTGGGCGGTCCTGTTGTGGCTGAACATTCTCGCGGTTCGGCGCGAGAGCGTGGACGGGATCGTGCGGGCGCACTGGGCCAGGTACGGACGCAACTACTACACGCGCCACGACTACGAGGAAGTCGACAAGGATACCGCGGAAGCCCTGATGGAGGCTTTGCGCGCCCGTCTGCCGGACCTGCCGGGGCAGGCGTTCGGGGGCTATGACGTTACGCTCGCGGACGACTTTGCCTATACCGACCCGGTTGACGGTTCGACGGCGCGCCAGCAGGGTGTGCGTATCGGCTTTGGCGACGGCTCGCGTATCGTGGTCCGCCTGAGCGGTACGGGTACCGTCGGGGCGACACTGCGCCTCTATATCGAGCGCTACGAACCCGCCGCGGGCGACCACGACAAGGAGACGCAGGCTGCGCTCGAGACGCTGATCGGTATTGCCGACGAGTTGACGGACATCAGGAAACGCACCGGGCGGGATGCGCCCAGCGTGATCACGTGAGAGGCCGCGCGCATTGAAGCCCAGACTTGCAGGGAACGCTGGCCAGGCCGAGCCGCGCGGCGCACGCGTTGTCGCGGGCGGGGTGAACTTTTCCGTCTATTCGGAAACCGCAAGCGCGATCTGGGTGTGCATCTTCGACGAGCAGGATCAGGAGGTGGGCCGGTTCGAGCTCGACGGGCACGAGGACAACGTCCATTTCGGCCTGATCGCGGGGATCGGCGCGGGCGCGCGCTACGGCCTCAGGGCCGACGGGCCCTACGATCCCGAGCAGGGCTACTATTTCGATCCCAACAAACTGCTGGTCGATCCCTATGCCCGCCGGATCGACCGGACCTTCGTGCGCAGCCCGCGCTTGCGTCAGCCGCGCGAGGCCGAGGAGGATACCGCGCCCATCGTGCCCAAGGGCATTGTCATCGTGGGCGCCGAGGAGCGGCTGACGCCGCGCCCCAACGACCCCTCGCTGATCTACGAGCTCAACGTGCGCGGCTACACCATGCGCCACCCCAGCGTGCAGGGGCCGCTGCGGGGCACGGTGGCGGGGCTGACGACCCGACAGGTGATCCAGCACCTCGAGTACCTGGGGGTCGACGTGGTCGAGCTGATGCCTGTGGCCGCCTGGATCGACGAGGGTCACCTGCCGCCGCTGGGGCTGACGAATGCCTGGGGTTATAATCCCGTCACCTATTTCGCACCCGATCCGCGCGTGATGCCGCGGGGGCTGGCCGAATTGCGCAACATGACCGAGCTCTACCGCGAGCACGGCATCTCGGTCGTTCTCGACGTGGTCTACAACCACACGGGCGAGGGGGACTCGCAGGGGCCGGTGCTGTCGATGAAAGGGCTCGACGCGCTGAGCTATTACCGGCATGTCGAGCATGAGGGCAAACAGGTGCTGGTCAACGATACCGGCACGGGCAATACGCTGCGCTGCGACCACCCGGAGGTGCAGCGGCTCGTTGTCGACAGCCTGCGGCACTGGGTGGAGGAATGCGGCGTCTCGGGCTTCCGGTTCGATCTCGCGCCGGTGCTGGGGCGCAGCCTCGACGGGTTCGACCCGCAGGCGGAGCTCTTGGAGAAAATCAAGGCCGACCCCGTGCTGTCCGAGGGCCTGCTGATCGCCGAACCGTGGGATCCGGGGCCGGGCGGCTATCAGCTCGGGGCGTTCGGCGAGCAGTTCCGCGAATGGAACGACAAGTATCGTGACGAGACGCGGGCTTTCTGGCGCGGCGACGCGGACAAGGCCGGCGAGATGGCGCGGCGGCTGGCGGGGTCGGGCGGCGTGTTCAATCACAACGGGCGCACGCCGTCGTCCGGGATCAATTTCCTCGCCGTGCATGACGGTTTCACGCTGGCCGACCTCGTCAGCTACGCGGAGAAGCACAACGAGGCGAACGGCGAGGAGAACCGGGACGGGCACGACCACAATTCGTCATGGAACTGCGGGGTCGAGGGCGAAACGGAGGATCCGGACATCACCGCCGCCCGCTTGCGCGACGTGCGGGCGCTGTTGGCAACCCTGTTCGTGAGCCGTGGCGTGCCGATGATCCAGCAGGGCGACGAGATGGGGCGCACCCAGCAGGGCAACAACAACGCCTATGCCCAGGACAACGAGATAACCTGGCTCGACTGGGAGAATGCGGACGGCAAGCTGATCGACTATGTCGCCGAGTTGAAGCGGTTCCGGCAGGCGCATCCGGCGCTGACGGCCGATCATTTCCTCAGCGGCGAGGAGGTGGATGGCGTGCGCGACGTCGTGTGGCTGCATCCCGAAGGCTGCGAGATGGAGGACGCCGACTGGCACGCCGACGGGGCGGTGGTGTTCGGCATGCATCTGACCCTTGCGGACGACGACGTGCTCGTCTGGCTCAATCGCGGCGGCGACCCAGTCGAGGTTCTTCTGCCGGAGCGTGAGAGCGGCTGGGAGATCGCGCTGGCTTCGTCCTCCGGCTCGGCCGAGCCCGCGGCGGCACTCGACCTGCCCCCGCGCACCGTTGTGGCCCTCGTTCCGGCCCGGCACTGACGATCGGCCGGGGCGACACCTGCCGAAGGCCTTTTCCACCAACAAAAATATGAGCTTTAGAGTCCAGTTGACGGGCGGCATTATTTATGACTTTTATAGTATAGTTATGAATCCCCGTATATTAGATCATAAGGATACATGCATATGCACCCATGTTTAATAACTGTTATTACTTATTGAAATTCGTAATGAAATAAGCTTGCTAATGTAATTTGTACGTAGTTTTCGATAATCATTGTTATACTTGAGCTTAAGTCGTCGAGTGCTCCACTGTTTTTCTCTCTCGAAAGAGAGCGAAGTAACGGGAGTATTCAAATGATTTTTACTAAAAATCGACTTTTCGTGGTCGTGGCTGCCTGCTTTCTTGCGGTGCCTGCGACCCCCGCCATGAGCCAGCTATTGGATAACGGTCTTCTGGATGTCGACGTCAGCGACGACGATGGCGATGATGGGCTCGTGAGCCTTGACGTCGGCGGTGACGACGGCGAGGTGGTTGGTGCGACCGTTGGTGGCAATGATGATGGCAGTTCTCTCGCCGATGCGAGTGTGAGCACGGATGACGGTATCAGTGCCGACGCCGACGTCGGAACCAGCAGTGATGGCAGCTCGATCGTGAGCGCCAGCGTGAACACGGATGATGGTGTCGACGCGGACGCCTGCCTGTTCTGCGGCGGTGATGACGACGATCAGGCCAACAACGACGATGACGACGATAATAACAATAACGACGACAACAATAATAATAACAACAATGATGACAACGACCGCGACTACTCCGACAACGACAATGATCGTAGCACCTATCGCCGCGGTATCAGCAGTCGGCTCGACGATCTGGTTCGGCTTATCCGGGCCCGGGAATGGCAGCGCCTGGCCCAGGTGTGTGGCCTTCGGGTCGAGGTCATTCGGGCGCGGTATTGGCTGGACGGCCGCGAGCAGGACATGCTCCCGGGCGTGATCGCCGAGAATGCACGCATCATCGGCGACATGCAGAACGAGTTCCTGTCCGACTCCGCGTACGGCTGCATCGTCGACCAGATTGGCGTGCCGGCCAGCCGCATTATCGCCGTGGACAAGCAGGGCGATAACGTGCTGGTTCTGATCAGCTAGCACCAGGGAAGCCCCCAACTCCCCTGCGGGGGTGCCCATCGGGGTGCCCCCGCAAAACGTATCCAAACCCAGAGCTTCCGCTCCGATTGAATCGGAACGGAAGCTCTAAATTCTAGAGTGTCGCGTTTTTGAACCGGACAAGTGGTATCCGTTCAGCGGGATATTGC
>CAZNHG010000124.1:0-6130 GCA_964572555.1 uncultured Devosiaceae bacterium
TCGCCGAAGGCGACGGCCTTGGCGGCGATCACGTGCATCAGCGGGCCGCCCTGGATGCCGGGGAAGATCGCGCTGTTGAACTTCTTCGCCAGCGCCTCGTCGTTGGTCAGGATCATGCCGCCGCGCGGGCCGCGCAGGGTCTTGTGCGTCGTGGTCGTGGCCACGTGCGCATGCGGGAAGGGCGAGGGGTAGTGCCCCGTCGCCACCAGCCCTGCGAAGTGCGCCATGTCCACCAGCAGGTAGGCGCCCACGCTGTCGGCGATCTCGCGCATCTTCGCGAAGTCGATGATCCGCGGGATGGCCGAACCGCCGGCGATGATCATCTTCGGCTGATGCTCGGTCGCCAGCGCCGCGATCTGGTCGTAGTCGATCAGGTTGTCCTGCTGGCGCACGCCGTACTGGATGGCGTTGAACCACTTGCCGGACTGGTTGGGCTTGGCGCCGTGGGTCAGGTGCCCGCCGGCGTCGAGGCTCATGCCCAGGATGGTGTCGCCGGGCGTGAGAAGCGCCTGATACACGCCCTGGTTGGCCTGACTGCCCGAATTCGGCTGGACATTGGCGTAGGTGCAGCCGAACAGCTTGGTGGCGCGCTCGATCGCGAGATTCTCGGCGATGTCGACGAACTGGCAGCCGCCATAATAGCGCCGCCCCGGATAGCCTTCGGCGTACTTGTTGGTGAGAACCGATCCCTGTGCCTCGAGCACCGCCCTGGAAACGATGTTTTCCGACGCGATGAGCTCGATTTCGCTCTGCTGCCGCTTCAGCTCCTTGTCGATGGCTACGGCGATGTCGGCATCGCTCTCGGCAACAGACTGCGTGAAGAATCCCGGAAAGGCGTTGGCGCTCATGGCGGTCCCTGTACTGATGTTGGAAGTGCGGGTGACTGGGCCCGCTTCGCTTAGCACAGGGGCGCACGAGATTCCAACCGGATGAGGAAAGGCGGGGCCGCGCTGCCCGGCAGCATCGCGAAAATGCGTTCAAAATCAGAAAACTGGCGCGCCGCCCGCCGCAAAACTTTCTCCGCCTGCCGGTGTCAGGAGCGCGTTTCCCGCTGTTGCATGCGGCGGCGCAGCTTGGCGGTAGCGACCTGTTGCATGTGCCGGCGGCTGGCGCTCACGGGGGCCACGGTGATCACTTCGATGCCGGTTGCCGCGTCAATCGCCGCGACCCGCATCTGCGTGCCGACCCTGGTGAATTCGAACAGGATTTCGCCCGTAGGTTCGTTGCCGTCTGCCATGCCCCGTCGCGCCATTGCCTGCCGCTCGCCGATCAGCCCTCGATGTCGCCGGGCCTGGTGAATGCGTGAAGATAGCCGGTTTGCGCGGAAATGTCGCCCCAGTTCACCAGGTCGAAATCGAGGACGGCCAGCGCCGCCGTGGGATACTTGCCCAGGAGCAGGGCGATCGTCGTTTCGTCGCCATCGCCGATCAGCGCCTGCGCCGTCGCCTCGGTCGCCGGGTTGTGCCCGATCACCATGAGAACCGGCGCCGTGCCGCCTTCCGTGGCAATCGTGCTGCGATAGTCGCCGCCGGCAATGCCATAAAGGCTTTCGCGGATGCGGATTTCGGGTTCACCGCGCATGTGGGGCAGCAGCGGCGGCAGGACACCTGCCAGCGTCTCGCGCGTTCGCAGCGCGCTCGAGCACAGAACGAGATCGGGGAGATATCCCTGGTTCGCCATCCATTCCCCCATCGCGGCGGCGGCTCTGATGCCGCGCGGGGCGAGCGGACGCTCCCTGTCGGGAAGCGCCTCGTCGCCCCAGGAGGATTTAGCGTGGCGCAGGAGAAGCAGGCGCATCGTCTCACTCCTCCCGGCGCGCGCCTCAGGCCGACTCGAAAGTGACCTTGCCTTCCTGATCGTAGTTGTAAACGTCCTCGCGGAAACTCACCGTGCCGTTCCGGTTAGCCCAGGCGGTAATATAGGTCGTGTGGATCGGGACCGGATTGCTGACCGGAACGTCCTCACGCGCGCCTGACTGGAACATCGACTGAACGGCCGAGACGTCCCACTGGCCGTCCTGCAGGATCCACGCGACGAACGCGTCGACGTTCTCCACGCGCACACAGCCCGAGGAGTGAAAGCGCTGGTTCTCGGCGAACAACGACTTGGTCGGCGTGTCGTGCAGGTAGACGGCGTACGGATTGGGGAAGTTGATCCGCACGTGGCCCAGCGAGTTCTCGGCGCCCGGCTCCTGGCGGAAGGTGTAGTTCACCGCCTCGTCGGTCGACCAGTTTATGCTCTGAGGGCTGACTTCCTGCCCCTGCCCGTCGAAGATCCTGATGTCATACTTGGTCAGGTACTGCGGATCCTCGTTCATGTACGTGATGAGGTCCTTGCGGATGATGCTCTTGGGCACCGTCCAGTACGGATTAAAGTTGATCTCGCGAATCTCGGATTCGAGGATCGGCGTCTGCCGGTCGATACGCCCGACGACCGCGGTGTGCCGCTCCGCGACGGTGCCGCCACCGACGGCCTCGATCAGCGCAGCGGGGATGTTCACGACCACGTAGCGCTCGGACAGCGTGGGCGCCATGGCGTCGACGCGCTGCAGGTTGAGCTGAAGCTGGCCCAGGCGGAAATCGGCCGGCACGTTGAGCGCGTAGAACGTCGCCTCGTCCACCTTGCCGTTGACCTGCAGGCCGTGACGGGCCTGGAAATAGCGCAGGGCCGCATCGACGTTCTGATCGAACATGTCCTCGCGGCCACCGTGTTCCGCCGCGAGATCGCCGCTGGCCACGAGCCGGTTGCGCAGGCGGCTGACCGTATTGCGGTTGTTCCCGGCGACGAGACCGTAGACCTCGCGCGGCATCTGCTCCCAACCGCCATTGGCCACGATCTGCTGGTATCGCGCGATCGCCTGCTGGAGGTTATAGGCCGTGTCGTAGGACAGGATCGGCTCGATCGTGTCGACGGAGTTCAGCGCGGCGACCGAGTTGGCCTCGCGGTCCAGCTTTCGCAGCACGCGGTTGCGCGCAAACGTATCCATGATCGAGTCCTGCGCCCGAACGGCCGTTGGCAGGGCCGCCGTTGCGCCCAACATCGTCAACCCCTGAAGAACCTGGCGGCGGGAGGGGCGATTTGACGGGTTACGCTGCATGGTCGTTTCGTTTCCGTTCGTATTCCTGAATATGCCGGGAGCGGGAGTTGTCTAGCATCGCATGAGTCCCGCCACAACGCTGATAAAACAGCTGTGAATAGCGGGTACGGATCGTCACGGGACACCCCGCGAGCAATGCGTGCGCAAGCCCCATGAGGGGCGCATATACACGATTTGCGGCACAAATGAGAAACGCCGGCACGGATGCCGGCGTTCAATTCGTTATTGTGGCCGAACCGCCACAGTTGTCAGCGCGCCGCCGTCAAAGCTTGTAAAGAATCTGGTCGACCCAGAAGCGCTCGAGACGCGCCAGGGCGGTATTCAGGCCCTCGAATTCCTCGTCCCCGAGACCGCCGACCTTGTCGATCGACTTGAGATGGCGGTCATAGAGCTCGTCGATCACCTCGGCGACCTCCTCGCCCTTGGGGGTGAGGCGAATCCGCACCGAACGGCGGTCGGCCCGCGAGCGTTCCTGGTAGATATAGCCGGTATCAACAAGCTTCTTCAGGTTGTAGGACACGTTCGAGCCGAGATAGTAGCCGCGGGAGCGCAGTTCCCCGGCCGTCAGCTCGGAATCGCCGATGTTGAACATCATCAGGGCCTGAACGGGGTTGATATCGTCCCAGCCCATGCGATCGAACTCGTCCTTGATCAGGTCAAGAAGCCGGCGATGAAGTCGCTCAACGCGGGCCACAGCCTCAAGGTATTGCGGCTTGAGACCTTGCTTCTTCTCTTCCGCGGGTACCTCCGCAGCGTTCGACTTGGTATTCATGTCTGCCTCTCTGTCATGGCACGATGTTTCCTCGTGTCTCAGGCAGGACACTAGGAGAGGCGCGATAAAATCGACTTAAGCGACAGCCTTAAAACTATCTTACTGAGAAACTTCGACATTTTTGCTTTCCGAATGGTAACCCGGTGCAAGATTCACGTAACCTGAATCAGTCGTGAACATGCTGGCGGATACGCAGGGCCCGCACGCCGAGGAAACCCAGTATCCCGACCAGCAGCGCGATGCGGACCGCGAGCCCGGGCGTGCTCAGGTCGACGTAGGGGCTCCCCCAGAAGTAGAGCGCGAGTTCGGCCCCCGTCGCGCCGACGAGCAGAACGCCGCCCCAGCTCGAGTTGATCCAGAGGCCCACACCGGCGAAAAGCCGGGCAATAGCGAAGATCGCGAGCAGAATGAAGCCGGTAACGCCGATCGCCTCGATCGGATTGCCGGACCCGCCGGAGACCCCGAGCAGGCGTCCCGCATCGCCCAGCCCGATCACCAGACAGACAAGCGCCAGGATGCGCACGAAGTTCTCGCGTGCCAGTCGCCTGAGTTCCATTTATCGCCCCCTGCCCCCTCTTTACGCCCGGCCCGTTGCGGCGCGCTTCCGGCGCCGGAGCGTTTGTGCAAGCCTTGCTGCGACTCGCACAACTGACATCCATTTTTGCTCAAATAGGCTGTATCCGGGTAACCGGTGCGGCGACAAGCCCCATGCGTCCGCTTTGCCCCGTGGGCCGAGGCTGATAAACACCAGACAGACGATTTTTACGAGGGATACGATGAGCGGCGACTGGCCCAGGCACGACATGGACTTTCTCGGCGGGCGGCGTCCGCGCCGGCTGCGGCAGGCGGGATGGATGCGCGACATGGTGCGCGAGACCGTGCTCACACCGGCCGACCTGATCTGGCCGGTCTTCGTCATCGAGGGGCAGAACGAGCGCACGCCCATCGCGACGATGCCGGGCGTGGAGCGACTGTCGATCGATCTGGCGGTCGAGGCGGCGAAGCAGGCGGCCGCCGAGGGCATTCCGGCGCTGGCGCTGTTTCCCAACACGCCCGATCATCTGCGCAGCGAAGGCGGCGAAGAGGCCTACAACCCGGACAACCTGATGTGCCGCGCGCTGAGTGCCATCAAGGAGGCGGTGCCCGAAATCGGGCTGATCGCCGACGTGGCGCTCGACGAGTATTCGGCCAATGGCCAGGACGGGCTGGTGCGTGACGGGGAAATTCTCAACGACGAGACCGTCGCGGTGATGGTCAGGTCGGCCCTGGTGCAGGCCCGTGCGGGCGCGGACATCATCGCTCCGTCGGACATGATGGACGGGCGCGTCGCCGCTCTCCGGCGGGCTCTCGACGCGGAGGAGTTCGACCATACCGCGATCATGTCCTACGCGGCGAAATACGCATCCGTCTTCTACGGCCCTTTCCGGGAAGCGGTCGGGTCGGGTGCGCGCCTGATGGGCGACAAGCGTACCTATCAGCTCGATTCCGCCAATACCGAGGAGGCGATGCGCGAGGTCGAGGAGGATATCGCCGAGGGGGCCGACATGGTGATGGTCAAGCCGGGCCTGCCCTATCTCGACATCGTGAGGCGCGTGAAGGACGGCTTCAACGTGCCGCTGTTCGCTTACCAGGTGTCGGGCGAATACGCGATGATCGCGTTCGCCGCGCAGGCCGGTGCCATGGACAGGACGGCGGCCATGATGGAAAGCCTTGCCGCCTTCAAGCGGGCGGGATGCGACGGAGTGCTGAGCTATTTCGCTCTGGAAGCGGCGCGCGAGATGAATCGTTAGAACGTTTTCAGAAGTGAAGCGGAAAAGATATTGCACCAGTAGAGCAATATCTCTCTGAACGGACACCACTTGTCCGGTTCGAACCGAAGGTCCGCGCAAGCGAATGCGCGACCACTCAAGAACCTGGAGCTTGAATTCTGATTCAATCGGAACGGAAAATGCTCCAACACCTCACGCGCGAAGCCGGGCCAACATGCCCGGCTTCGCCATGAAGATGATGAGTGGGCTAGGGCCCGCGCTGTTGCCGGCCTTAGCTGCCGGCGTCGTCACCGGCCGCATCGCCGGACCCGTCCTCGGGTGCGACCTGACCGTCCTCGGCCGGAGCTGCGGCATCACCGCCGCCTGCGTCACCACCCTCGGGCGCTGAATCACAGGCCGCCAGAGCCAGAAAGAGGGGCAGTATCGACAGGGCCAAAATCCTACGCATGACAAAACTCCTTTCGCTTTGAAGGAAGGTTTCACTCAAGTCAT
>CAZNHG010000124.1:6230-8676 GCA_964572555.1 uncultured Devosiaceae bacterium
ATCCTACGCATGACAAAACTCCTTTCGCTTTGAAGGAAGGTTTCACTCAAGTCATTTCGCCAATTTCCGCCAGCCGGAATCCGCGACGAGCTTACCCGCTCACCACTCCCGGTCCGGCGTTGTCCGAACGCACGGCGCTGCTGCAGCCGGAAACCCCGATTGCACCGCGCCACGGCCCCAACGGGCACCACCCTCCGCGACGAGGTCCTGCTGTGCGATCAACTCTTTAAGAGTGATCGGCAACCATGACTAGATTATGGTCGGTGGTGTGCAGCCGCTGTTCCAGCGTGCGCCCTATGCCGCCGCCGCGTCGCGATCGAGGGCCGATTGGCTGATCCCGAAGCGGGCGACGATCGCCGTGCCCGCGAAGACCGCGGCGATGGTGGCCAGGGCGATTGTCGTCGCCAGGCCGGCCGCGAAGCCGCCGACGATCATCCCCAGGATCGCGATGCCCAGCGCCCCGCCCGCCTGCCGCGCGGCATTGAGGATGCCCGAGGCGATACCGGCGCGATTGGACGGAACACCGCTGAGAAGGCACGCCGTGAGCGGCGGGATCAGCGCTCCGCCGCCTGCGCCGACGAGCATGTAACCGGCGGCGGTGCCGAAGCGGTCGGGAAACAGCATAGCGACGACCACGCCGAGAGCGCCCGCCACCATGCCGCACACGATCATGGTGCGCGGGCCGAAGCGCCGCGCCAGCCGCCCGCCGTTGAACGCCATGATGGCGTCGGCCACGCTCATCGGCAGGAACAGCAAGCCGACCGCGCCCGGATTGACCGCGAGGTTGTTCTGCAGGTGCAGGGACAGGACGAAGGGCGTGCCATAGAAGGCGAAATTGAACAGAAAGCCGATAATGACCGGGGCGCTGAAGCTCGCCGCACGGAAGAGTTCCAGCGGGATGGCGGGCTCCTTGGTATGCGTTTCCACCCTGAAGAAAACGAGCGCTGCGGCGACAGCCGCGACCAGCGCCGTCAGCACGCGCCCGTCGTCCAGTCCCCATGCCTTCGCCTGCACCAGCGCGAAGGTCGCGGCGGCGAGGGCCAGAGCGGCCGCGAGCTGGCCGGCGAGATCGAGGCTGCGTTGCCCGCCCGGCGGGCTTTCCACCAGCCAGGCGGCCGTCAACCCGAACGCTAGCACGCTCACACCCGCATTGAAGCCGAACACGGCCCGCCACCCGGCCAGTTCGACCAGGAATCCCCCCATGACGGGGCCGGCGGTCAGGCCCACGGCGGCCACGCCGCTCCATCCCGCGATGGCGCTCGCACGGGCGCCGGGCTCTGGATAGGTATGGGTGAGCAGGGACAACGAATTGGGCAGAAGCAACGCCGCCCCCGCCCCCTGCAGGACACGCGCGGCGAGCAACGCGCCGAAGGTCGGCGCCATCAGGCAGACCACGGCACCACCGGCGAACAGGGCCACGCCGGTCAGGAACAGCTTGCGCGCACCGAACCGATCACCCAATGCCCCGCCCGTCAGCAGGAGCCCCGCGAAGGTGATCGTGTAGGCGGTCAGGGTCCATTGCAGCGTGGCGACGCCGACGCGGAAGTACCGGCCCATCTCCGGCAAGGCCACGTTCATCGCCGTGGTGTCGGCAAGCACGACGAAAAAGCCCAGCCCCAGGGCGATGAGCGGGCCGTGGCGGGTGGGGAAAGCGGGCTGCCTGGTGGTGGCGGAGCGGAGCATGCGGCAAACGCTTTTGACTTGAAGGCGAGCCGCACCTTGCCTCAACCCATTATTTCAGTAAAATTAATGTTTGAAAATATCAAAATAAGCTGAGCTTATATCTCATGCAGATTTCGCACTTGCGCGCCATTGCCGCCGTTGCCGATACGGGCAGCTTCACCCGCGCCGCCGAGGTTCTGGCGATCAGCCAGTCCGGCGTCAGCCAGGCCGTGAGAGCGCTGGAAGAGAGCCTGGGGGCGCAGCTCGTCGTGCGCGGGCGGCACGGCGTGACCGTTTCCGCCGCCGGCGAGGCGGTCGTGGGGCGGGCGCGCGAGGTCCTGGCGCTTCTCGACACCATTCATGACGAGGCGGCGGGTGCGGCCTATCGCGGCCGGTTGCGCATCGCCAGCGTGCCGAGCGGCATTCCCAGCCTGCTGATGCCGCTGGTGCGCCGGTTCCGGGCCCGGTATCCGGGCATCGACGTGGTGCCGATCGAGGGTGACGACAGCGAGGTTCAGGCCTGGGTTGCCGCGGGCACGGTCGACATGGGGCTCGCTGCCGCTCCCACTGCGCCCGACGCGGTCGTGTTGGGGGCCGACGAGTGGGTCGCAGTTCTGCCACGCCACCACGAGCTCGCCCGCCGCGTCCGCCTGCCCCTCGCCGATCTCGCTACCGCCCCGTTCGTGCTGATCACCTTCGGCTGTGCCTACAATGGCGGCGCGATCATCGCCGAGCACGGGTTCGACCTCGTGCCGCGCGTCGAAACGCGCAATCTCGAGAGCGG
>CAZNHG010000125.1:0-8667 GCA_964572555.1 uncultured Devosiaceae bacterium
ATGCAGATGCCGCGCACGACCATCGCCGTCGACCGGCTCAAGGAGGCGGGACTGCCCTATATCGTGGTGCTGACCAATCCCACCACCGGGGGCGTGACGGCATCCTACGCCATGCTCGGGGACGTGCAGATCGCCGAGCCGGGCGCGCAGATCGGTTTCGCCGGGGCGCGCGTCATCGAGCAGACCGTGCGCGAGAAACTTCCCAAGGGCTTCCAGCGCTCGGAATACCTGCTCGAGCACGGCATGATCGACCTGGTCGTTCATCGCCACAACCTGCGCGCGACCATCGGCTCGCTCGTCAACATGTTCACCGGCGCCGCGGCGCCGGCCCAGGACGAGATGACCGGTGCCAACAACAATGAAGTGAGCGTGCGTGACGTTGTCGTGGCCGCCGAAGGCGACGACGATTTCGTGACCCGCCCCGAAGCCGCTCACGCCGAATAAGCGCTTCAGGACCGCCCCCACAATTGAGCCGCACAGACGCGATCCTCACGCGGCTCCTGCAGCTGCACCCCAACAAGCTGATCGATCTGAGCCTGGACCGCATGGAGCGGTTGCTGACCGAACTCGGCCATCCCGAGCGCCGGCTGCCGCCGGTCATCCACGTGGCCGGGACCAATGGCAAGGGCTCGACCATCGCCTATGCCCGCGCCTTCCTCGAAGCGGCGGGCAGCCGGGTGCACGTCTATACCTCGCCGCACCTGGTACATTTCCGCGAGCGCATCCGGCTCGGCGGGACGCTGGTGACCAACCGCCGCCTCAACGCGGCGCTGGAGCATTGCGAGCGGGTCAATGACGGCCGCCCCATCACCTATTTCGAGATCACCACGGCGGCGGCGCTGTATCTCTTCGCCGATGAGCCGGCCGACTATCTGCTGCTCGAAGTGGGGCTGGGCGGACGCTACGACGCCACCAACGTCGTCGCCGATCCGCTGGGCACGGTCATCACGCCGGTTTCGGTCGATCACGTCGAATTCCTGGGGCATTCGCTCGACAGCATCGCGCGCGAGAAGGCGGGCATCCTGAAACGCGGTGCGCCGGCCGTCATCGGACGGCAGGCGGACGGCGTGCGCACCGCCATCGAAGACGAGGCGCACAAGCTCGGCGTGACACCCGTGATCGGCGGGCAGGACTATGACGGCTATGCGCAGGACGGGCGGTTCGTCTATCAGGACGAGAACGGGTTATTGGACCTGCCGCCCCCGCGGCTGACCGGTCCGTTCCAGTTCGACAACGCCGCCATCGCCATCGCGGCGATGCGGCATTTCGGCCTGCCGGTGAGCGAGGCCGACATCGCAAAGGGCCTTGGCACGGTCGACTGGCCGGCGCGCATGATGCCGCTCAAGACCGGCGTGTTGCGCGATCTCCTGCCCGCGGGCCATGAGTTGTGGCTCGATGGCGGGCACAACGCCGCCGGCGGCGCTGTCGTGGCCGAAGCGGTGCGGGCCCTCGATGCCAGGGCGCCGCGCCCGCTGGTCATGGTCATGGGGACCTTCGCCAACAAGGACGCCAAGGGCTTCCTGAGCCATTTCGGCGACACGCCGCACACCGTTCTGACCGTGCGCATCCCGGGCGAGCGCGCCTCGTGGACGGCGCGCCAGCTCGCCGATCTCGCGCAGGAGCAGGGCCTCGATGCGCGGCCCATGCGCGGGGTGAAATCGGCGCTCATGGCGGCGGCGGAGATTGCCGATGCCCGCGTCATCATCTGCGGCGGGCTCTATCTCGCCGGGCACGTGCTGGCGCAAAACAAGACGCCGCCCACGTAGCGCGGACGGCGTCCAGAACTTTCACCAAAATCGAGAGCCTATGGGCCGATACCGGCCTCAGGCGGCGTGGCCTTCGAGCCACTTGCTCAGCCCGGCCTTGGGCGTGCCCGTGCCGATCTTCATGTCGGCGGCTTCCCCGTTCTTGAACAGGATCATCGTGGGAATGGAGCGCACGCCGTACTCGACCGTGGTGTTGGGATTCTCGTCGACGTTGAGCTTGACGATCTTCACCTTGCCCTCGAGCTCGCTGGAGAGTTCCTCGAGGACCGGTGCAATGGCCTTACAGGGGCCGCACCATTCGGCCCAGAAGTCCACCAGAACCGGCTCGTTGGCCTCGAGAACCTCGCTCTGAAAATCCGCGTCAGTGACCTGCTTGGTCATCGCCTATCGCCTTTCGTTGACTTAACTGCTTGAGTGAAAAGCTAGGCAGAGTCGGGCCCCGATTCAAGTCGGTCACGCGAGGGTGAAACCCGCGATTGCCGCCGCAACGGCATCCTCGGGCAAGGTCATCAGGGATTCGCTCGCCGTCCAGAAAATCGCCGCACGAACGGGTTTGGGCGCAAAAACTTTTTCCAATGCAAGGGTATAGAGCCCGACCTGGGTGACGTATTGCGCGGAAATGTCTTCGGCGCGCTCGGGCGGGGCGGCGTCCGACTTGAAATCGACCGCCAGCACATGGTCGTCCGCCACCATCAGCCGGTCGATGCGCCCGGCAATGCGCACCGGCTTCTCCCCCTTGCGTGCATCGGCGAGGAAGGGCACCTCGGCGCGCGATCGGGGACCGAACAGCGCGGCATTGGCCGGGTCCTCGAGGATGGCGATGGCCTTGCCGGCCAGCGCTTCGTGGGCGTCCCTTTCCTCCGGCAGCAGCACGTCGAGCGCCCGCAGCCCGACCATGTGCCGCTCCGCGCGCGCGATGGGGCACAGGTGCTGCAAAAGGGCATGCAGGGCGATGCCCTGTTTACGCGCCTGCTCGGCATCGGCAATGCTCTCGGTCGCACTCTCGAACAGGGTTTCGGTGCCCCTGAAGGCGGAGGACGGGCGGATGATCTCGCGCGGCGCGGGCACCGGCAGGGGCGGCGCATCATAGGCTGTGCGCGCGCCGATACCCTGCCCGGCAGCGCGCGTGATAGGTTTGGGCTCGGGCGGATTGGCCGGGTAGATAACCCCCTCCTCGCCACCCGGCGCCGGCACCGGTGCGCTTTCCGGTTCGAGAGCGTTGGCGATGGCCTCGTACCAGGTGCCGTCGAGCTTGCCGGTCTTGGTGAGCATGCCGGTAACGTAGAGTTCGTCCTCGGCGCGCGTCATGCCGACATAGAGCTTGCGCCAGTATTCGGCCTTCTGGTTCGCCTCGTCCGCCTCGCGGAATGCGAGGGTCCCATCGACGTGATCCTTGCGGGCACTGGCGTGCACCAGAACCGGCCCCGGCGCATCGGGAACGACATAGACCGGCTTGCCGAGCTTTTGCAGGTTCGGCCCGGTCGCCGCGTCCGCCAGGATCACGATGGGCGCCTCGAGCCCCTTGGCGCCGTGCACGGTCATCACCCGCACCCCGCCGCCCCTTTCCGCGAGATCGCGCTTGATCGAGATGTCGCTGGCGCGCATGGCCGCGAGGAACCCCTGTAGCGAGGGCTGCGCGGCGCGCTCATGGGCGAAGGCGAGGTCGAGGAACTCCGCAAGCACGTCGTCGACCTCCTCGCCCAGCCGCGCATGAAAACGCCTGAGGCCTCCCTCGGTGTAGAGCACCTCGGCGAAGAACTCGTAGGGCCGCTCGAAATCGAGCCGTCCGCGCCAGCGCCGCAGGCGGTCGTACGCCTGCTTGGCCGGCCCGTCCCCGGCATCCGCCAGCGCCGCCCACAGCCGCCGCTTGCCGCGGTGCGCGGCGAGGGCATGGAGATCGTCTTCCGACACGTCGAACAGCGGCGAGCGCAGCACGGCGGCAAGGTTGAGGTCGTCCGCCGGGTTGAGCAGCACGTCGGCCAGTGCCAGCAGGTCGAGAACCGCGATATGCGTGCTCACCGGCAGCCGGTCGGAGCCGGGACTGGGGAGGCCAACGCGCTTGACCGCGCGGATGATCTCCTGGAACAGCGCGCCGCGCGACTGCACTAGCACCAGGACGTCGTCCGCCGTCACCGCGCGTTCGCGCTGCGCCAGGGGGCGCCTGTCGTCGATCCAGCCCTTGATCGTCGTGGCGATCCCTTTCGCGGCCTCGCTAGCCGCCTTGCTGAATTTCAGAGTATCGACGTCCATTGGCCAACGATCGTCTGGGAGAGTGATGTCAGTTTCCTGCACCGGCGGCCACAGCGTCACCGTGCCCCCGGCGTCGGTACGCGCGCTCTCGTGCCGCTCCGGATCGCCGTCAGTCAGCAGCGCCTCTGCGATGTCGGGGCGGGCGCAGACCTTGTCGACCGCATCGAGAATGCCCGGCAGCGTGCGGAAGCTCGCCTTGAGGCGCACATCCTGCCACTCATTGCCGGCCCGGCGCGCCTTGAGGCCCAGTTCGCGCCCGGTCTCGGAGAACAGGCGCGGCTGAGCGCCCTGGAACGAATAGATCGACTGTTTCTTGTCGCCCACCGCGAACAGGGTGCGCGGCATGGCCGCCGTTCCCGTCCCGTCGAAGAATTCGTCGGAGAGCGCCCGCACCACCGTCCACTGCTCGGGATTGGTATCCTGGCTCTCGTCGACGAGGATATGGGTGATCCCGGCGTCGAGCTTGTAGCGCACCCAGTCGCGCACATGGTTCGATCCGACCAGCGCCGCCATGCGGGCGATGAGGTCGTCGAAATCGAGCCGGGACCGCGCCCGCTTGCGCGCCTCGTAGGAATCCCGGATGGCGCCCAGCACGTCGATCAGCGCCTCCGAGCGCAGGATCAGCCGCGCCCGTTTCATGCGCTCGGCCAACGCTTCCAGCCGCTGCGCTTCCGCAAGAAGCCGGTCGCCCAACCCGCCGGGCGCCTCCATCAGGGCCTTCTTGGGAAAGGCCTTGGGCACCTGGCCCTCGCCCGTCAGAAACGCCTTGAAGATGTCGGCATGGGCCGGGTTGGCGCGATCGATCCGAAAGAGCTTGTCCTCGAACTTCGTGCTGTCGCCCGGCGGCGTGACGGCGAACACCAAGTCGTAGTCGGACGGCGGAAAGATCGAGCCGCCGATTACCTCTTCGCGCAGGCCTTCCAGCGTTTCGTCCTCAGGCTGGCCGGTGAGGGTGCGCAAGCGCCGTTTGGCGCCCTCCCGGTCCTCGAGAACGTGCGTCAGGTCCGTCCCCGCCGCCAGCGCGCGATTGACAGCCTCCTCGATCTGGCTGTCGCTGAGCTCGGTGAACAGCCGCGCCACGGCACCGGCCGCCGGCCCCCTGCCCTCGATGCCCTCGGCCAGCACCACGTCGCGCGCGGCGCGGATGAGCTCGGCCTGCTCGGCTTCCTCGATAACCGTGAAGGCGAAGGGCACGCCCGCCTCCAGCGGGAAGCGGTGCAGCACGCTCTCGCAGAAGGCGTGGATGGTGTTGATCTTGAGCCCGCCCGGCGTCTCCAGCGCATGGCCGAACAGGGTGCGCGCCCGGTGCAGGGTCCCGGCGTCGGGCGGCGTATCCTCGAGCGCGGTCAGGGCGTCGCGCAGCTCGCCCTCCTCCATCACCGCCCAGGCGCCCAGCCGGTCGGCGACGCGGCGGCGCATCTCGGCGGCGGCGGCCTTGGTGTAGGTGAGGCACAAGAGGTTCTCCGGCGCCACGCCCGACAAAAGGAGCCGCAGCACGCGCTCGGTGAGCACATGCGTCTTGCCCGCCCCGGCATTGGCTTCCACCCACACCGAGGCGCCCGGCGCGCCCGCACGGCGCTGGTTGGTGACGATGTCGGGGTTGGGGCTGGCCTTGCGCTCGCTCATGGGCCCTCCTCCCCGCCATCGATCACAGTCCACTCGCCGGTGCGCGCCAGGTGATCGTAATCGCCGGCATGGCGCTGCTTGGGGTCGGGGAAGATGCGCGCGGCCATCGGCCGTTCGGCATAGAGATAGGCATCGACCTGTTGCGAGAGGCGCTTGAGCACCTCATCGACCGCGCCGCCGAGGTCCATGCCCCTGGGCACGGCGAAATCCTTCGGCACGAACGCCTCGGGGCCGAAGCCGAGCTTGATGTAGGTCAGCGCGTTGACGGCACCCGTGGGCACGTCCGGAAACGCGCCGTCGCGCGCCATCAGCGCTTCGAGGAGCAACTGCGGCGCGGTGAAGGCGCGCATTTCGCCGGGTTCGGGCAGCGCGCCCGTCTTGAAGTCGATGATCTCCAGCCCGCCATCGGCGTGCACGTCGATCCGGTCCGCCTGCCCGCGCAGGGTGAACGGCTCATCGGGCCGGTTGAGTACCCAGCGCCCCTTGCGCTCGGCATGGCGCGCGGCGACGTGGGTGCGTGCGCGCTCGTAGTCGAGGAACGCCTCGGCGACGGTTCGAAAGCGCTCGCGCCACAGCACGCGCCGTTCGGGCACGGCATCGAGTGCGGCGAAGCTCGCGCCGGCGAGGTCCATCAGCGTATCCAGCGCATCGGGCGCCGCCGGGTCGTGGCCGGCCTCGACGAATTTCGAGAACACCTCGTGCACCAGCGTGCCGCGCTCGCGGGCGTCGGGGTCCATGCCGAGCGGATCGAGGGGGCGCAGGCCGAGGACATACTTGGCGTAAAGATCATAGGGCGAGCGCACCAGCTTCTCGATTTCGGTGACCGACAGGCTCTTGGGGCGCTCGCCGGCGGGCGGGTTGGGTGCAGGCCGCGGAGCGGGTACGGCCGCGCCGGCATAGTCGAGATCGCGCGCCCGCTGCACCCACACGGCGCCACGCGCCTCGAGCTTTTCGGTCTCGGCCTTGCCGATGAAGGCGGCGATGCGCTGCAAGAGGCGCGAGGGCACGGCGGGCGAGGTGCCCGTGCGTTCCGAACGGGTGATCAGAACCTCGGCGTTGCCTACCGCCATCTCGAAATCGTGGGCGGCCTGCCCCTGCCGGCGTTCGGGCGGCTCCAGCCCCATCTCGACGGCCATGGCCCGGCTCAGCCACGGGCCGGGATCGACGGCTTCGGGCCAGACGCCTTCGCTCAGCCCGGCGAGAATCGTGAGGTCCGGGTTTTGCAAACGCGCCTCGAGCTGGCCCCAGATGGCGATGTCCTCGCGCCCCGGCTGCGGCGCGCGCGCCGCGACACCGGCCATCAGCCCTTCGAGGGACAGCTCGATTCCCGCCGCGCCCAATTGCGGCCCGCCCGTCTCCGCCTTGAGCGCGGCGATCCAGTCGGCATAGGCACCGGCCTCGGGGGGCGGCTCCGGAGCTTCGTCCTCCGGCATGGCGGTAACGGCCGTCATCACCGCGTCCACGGCCTCGGCGAAGGCGGCAACGCTGAAGCCGGGCTGCCTCAACAGCGCGGTCAGCGGCGCAATTGCGTGTTCCAGCGTGTCGAGCAGTTCGGCGATCCGCGCCGCCTCGCCGGTTTCCAGCCGGTGGGGCGTATGCGGCATGTCCCCGTCGAGATTGCGCTGCATCAGGGCGCGCAGCCCGTCGATACCCGGCCCCGGGCGCTGGCCGCGCAGCATGGCGCGTTCCATCATGTCGGCCGTATCGGTGATGCGCGCGCGTCCCAGCCCCAGCCCGGCGCGGCGATTGCGCAACAGCGCGATCAGGTCGACGGGCGCACAGTCGCCATTGGCAAGCGCCAGCACCTGGCGCACCAGCCGGCCGGTACGTGTCTGGAACAGCGGCGTGCCGGCGCTGTCATCGACGGCAATATCGAACCGGCCCAGCTCGGCGGCGATGCGGCGGGCGAGGTTGCGGTCGGGCGAGACGATGCCCACGGTCTTTTTGTCTTCGAGCGCCCGCCGCGCGGCCAGCGCGACGGCACGCGCCTGCTCCTCGTCGGTGCGCGCGACGGCGATACCGACACCGGCGAAGGCCTCGGCGATGGCGGGGGCCAGCTCGGCGCGGGCCTCCGGCCACGCGGCGGTGTGTTCGGCCAGCGCCAGCGATTGCCGGACGATGCGTATGCGCGGGGCCGGTTCCCCGGCGAGGTCTGTCACGGCGGCCGGTGTCGTGCCGAGGCGCCTGAGCAGCCGGCACAGGCCGTATTGCGGATGGCCCTGCGGGGTGCGGGCCGGATCGGTGAGTGTCGCGAAGCGGCCGGGATCGAGCGTGGTGTCGAGCCCGGGCAGCACCAGCGCGCCGCGCGGCAGCCCGGCGACGGCCTCGAGCAGGTCCGCGGTGGCGGGGATCGAGCCGGTCGAGCCCGCGGCGATTACCGGCCGCTCGCCGAACAGGAACGGCGCGGCCGCCGCCTGTCGGTTGAGCTTTTCGTTGCGCGCCGCCGCCCCGTCGATCTCGCCGGTCCCGGCCAGGACATCGGGCCAGGCGTGCAGGGCGATCTGCAGGAATTCGAGCGTCGCTTCCCAATAGCCCGACAGGTCTCCCGTCTCGATGCGCCCGAGCGCGGAAGGGGCGAGGTTTTCCACGTGGCAGTCGTCGATGAGCTCGGCGAGGCTCTCGGACAGGGCGAGAATCTCGCCCGGGCTCGGGGGCGAGGCGAACCCCGTCAGGCGGGCGTGCCGGGCGCCTTCGGTGCGCACCCATTGCTCGACGAGCTGGCTGAGGATCAGCTTGCGCCTCAGGGGCGGAATGGCGGGGGGCACGGGCGGCGCGTCGTAGGGCGGCAGGAACGGTTCCTCGTCCTCCGCTTCGCCGCCGAAAGTGCGGATGTCGGGCAACAGCGCCGTGCCGCCCAGGCGGCGCGTGAACGCATCGGCAAGGGCCAGCCGTGCGCGTCGGGTGGGCAGGATAATGGTGACGTCCGCCAGTCCGAGCGGGTCGCTCACGTCCCACCCGCCGGTCAGCGCGCCGTTGCACACGTTCTCGGCGAGCGTTTCGAGAAACCGGGCGTGCGGGGCGATGG
>CAZNHG010000126.1:0-8647 GCA_964572555.1 uncultured Devosiaceae bacterium
TTCCGTTCTCACTCCTTAACTGTCGTGTACCGTGGAATACAGTTCAGCCCGACACTTTCAAGTCTTTGGTTTGTCGCGCGTCCGAACCGAAAAAGTGGTAACCACTTTTTTCCGGACACGCTCTATGATGCAGTATGGCCATAGCGATTTGGCAAGAGGACGACATGGCGACGCCCACCCAGCAGATGTTTGCGGTGGCCCCCGCGACAGGCCAGGCGAGCCTGACCGGCGAGCAGAAGCACCTGCTCGTGGGCAAGGCGCGCTGGATCTCCGCCGTGGCGGAAGCCGGCCAGCCCGTCGTGCCGACCATCTGCATCACGCGCTCAGCGTGGCAGGCGCTGCAGGAGGAACGCAAGGGCGAGGAGGTGCGCCTGCGCACCGCCTGGGTGGCGACGCTGTTCAAGCTGGTGGGCAAGGACGAGGTGCCGCCGCCGCTGGTGGTGCGCACCTCGGCGGCGCGGCACAGCCCCGGCCTGATGCGGGCGCGCACCGGCATCACCGCGCCCGAGCAGCACGCCGACTCCGTCGATCCGCGCATGCCGCTGGCCAGGGCGATCGATGAGGCGTTCGAGTCCTACGCCTCGGGCGAGCCGGTGTGGGCCGGGGTGCGCGAGCAGGTGCGGCGCGACCAGCAGATCGTCATCGTGCAGGCCATGGCGGAGGGGGAATTTCTCGAGTTCGCCAGCCGCGACCTCAATACCGGCGCACTCGGTCCCGCGCCGCTGGCCGGGCGGCGGCTGCCGCAGCTGCCGGGGAACACGGCCGATATCGCGCTCGCCATCGACCAGGCGGCGGGCGCACACATGAACTGCCTCGTCGCCGCCGAGAGCGGGCAGGCGCGGCTGGTTTCGGCGCGTGCCGGGGCGGCTTCGGCCGCGGCCGAACTGGAAGCGGCGGTGGACCGGGTGGATCGCGGCTTCTGGTCGCCGCGCGAGGCGGTGATGCGGGTCGATGCCGAGCGCCTGCCGCAATTGCTGCATCCCCGGCTCGCCAATGACGGGGCGACCCAGCCGCTCGGGTCCGGCGTGGGCGTGTCGCCCGGCGCGGCGAGCGGGGAGATCGTTTTCACCGCGGAGGACGCGACGCGGGTGCGGGCGCGGGGCAAGCACTGCATCCTGGTGGCGATGGAGACGGGACCCGCCGACATCGACGGCATGCAGGCGGCCACGGGTATCCTGACGGCGCGGGGCGGGCAGAACTCGCATGCCGCGATCATCGCGCGCGTTTCGGGCAAGGCGTGCGTGGCGGGGGTGCGCGCGCTGCACGTGGACCCGGTGGAGATGACCTGCCGGATCGGGCAGACGGAACTGCGCGCGGGCCAGAAGATCACCATCGACGGGACGGACGGCACGGTGTTCGCCGGGGCGCTGCCGCTGTCCAAGCCGCATATCGGCGGGGCGATCGCCAACCTTCTGAACTGGTCGGACGGCAGCCGCACCATCGCGGTGCGCACCAATGTCGAGACGGTGGAATCCGCCAACACGGCGCTGAGCTTCGGGGCGGAAGGGATCGGGCTGGCGCGCTCCGAGCACATGTTCTTCACGCCCGAGCGCATGGTGGCGCTGAGGCGCCTGATCCTGTCGGAGAGCGAGGCCGACCGGGCGGATGCGCTCAAGGGGCTGGTGGATTACCAGAGCGGCGATTACGCGGCGCTTTTCAGGATCATGGAAGGCAAGCCGGTCAATGTGCGCCTGTTCGATCCGCCCCTGCACGAGTTCCTGCCGCGCAGCGAGGAGGATATCGAGGAAACGGCCGCCTCGCTCGGCCTGTCCTCGCGCGTGCTGCGCCAGCGGCTGGAGCGGCTGGCCGAGGTCAACCCGATGCTGGGGCATCGCGGGTGCCGGCTGGCGATCACCTATCCGGAAATCCTGGAGATGCAGGTTCACGCGCTGCTGGCCGGTGCCCGCACGGCCATGGCCGAAATGGATGCGCCGGTGGCCCTTGAGATCATGGTGCCGTTCGTCACCTCGTCGCGCGAGGTGAGCTGGCTGCGCGACCAGATCGACACCATCGCCAAGCGCGAGCAGAGCCAGTCGGGCCAGCATGTCGATTATGCCTTCGGCACGATGATCGAGCTGCCGCGGGCCGCCCTGCGTGCGGGGGACATCGCGCCGATGGTCGACTTCTTCTCGTTCGGCACCAACGACATGACGCAGACCACCTACGGCATTTCGCGCGACGACGCGCCGGCGTTCCTGGCGACGTACAAGCGCAAGGGGCTGTACGACGAGGACCCGTTCTCGACCATCGACCAGCGCGGGGTGGGCGAGTTGATCCGCATCGCCATCGAGCGCGGGCGCACGGCCAATCCGGACCTGACCATCGGGATTTGCGGCGAGCATGCCGGCGATCCGGCGTCGGTGAGATTTTTCGCCGGGCTGGGGATCGACTATATCTCGTGCTCGCCCTATCGCGTGCCGGTGGCACGGCTGGCGCTGGCACAGGCGCAGCAGCAGGGCTGAGGCCGGCTTCCCCCGCAATGCCCGGAAATGATCAGAAAAGCGCCCGAAACCCGGCGCATTTGAATCGTTTACCGCGCGTCAACGTTAATCACCCATCATGAGCGTTACCGGCCGCGGGGTATTGGGCCGGTTTAGTGTTTTGAGTTGGCGTAGCGAAAAGTAGCGTATGGCCCAGACGAAACGGCCTCATCGAGCCGGAACGGCTCATGGCGTGCCCCGGATAGTGCGGGGATTGTGTGCCGTGGCGTTTGCCGGCCTCGCCTGGCTGGGCACGACGGCCGCCATCCGCAATACCGTTCCCGAAATCGACATGTCCCGGCCCAGCGCCGCCGCGATGCCGCAGGCGGGGCTCGACCGCACCGATGCGGGCGTGACGCTGACCGGTTCGGTGGGCGATCTGTTCGGGGACGATACGTTTTCCGGACCCAATCGCGGCGACAAGCGGGCGCGGCTCCTGCCGTCGTACGACGTCGCCACGTTCTCCGACAGTTTCACCAGGACCCGTACGCACCTCGCCGCCTTGCGGGCGGACGAGATGAAGGACCGTCCCGACGCCGTGCCGAGCCATATCGGGCCCCGGATGTCGGTGGCCAAGGCCGAACCGCCTGTGACGGCGGGGACGGGGGCCGAGCCGCCCATGATGACGGCGGCGCTCGGCGCCATCGACAAGGTCGACCAGTCCGTCGATTCCGACGGCGACCCGTTGCCGCAGTCCGTGCCGGACAAGCTCGCCTATGCCCGCGCCAACACGCCGGCGACGACGTTCGAGACCCCGGTGGCCATGGACAAGGTGTCGGACAAGGACATGTGGTGCCTGGCGACGGCCATCTATTTCGAGGCGCGCGGCGAGCCCGCCCGCGGGCAGGTGGCGGTGGCGCAGGTGGTGCTCAACCGGGTCAATCACGCGATCTATCCCGACAACATCTGCGACGTGGTGTTCCAGAACCAGTACCGGCGCAATGCCTGTCAGTTCTCGTTCGCGTGCGACGGCATCCCCGAGCGGGTGACCGACGACCGGGCCTGGGACAAGGCGCGCGAGATCGCCGAAGAAGTCACCAGCGGTACGGCCTATGACGACGACGTGGCCAATGCCACGCACTATCACGCGACCTATGTGCATCCACGATGGGCGCCGCGCATGAAACGCATGACCCAGATCGGGCTGCACCGGTTCTACCGCTTCCGCGACGGGTGGACGTCGGGGTAGGCTGTTGCCCGGCCTGCGTTGGCTCCCTCCCCCGCAAGGGGAAGGGAGACCGGTGCGGAGCGGGCTTTAGCGCCCGCCCTCGATCTTGCGGTTGCGCTGGTCGATGCCCTGCGGACCGTAGGGATAGTCCGCCATCGGCGGGGTGCTGACCTCGGTGAGGCGGTCGATTTCGGCCTTTGTGAGCTCGAGATCGGCGGCGCCGAGATTGTCGGCGAGCTGCTCGGGCGTGCGGGCGCCCAGGATCACCGAGGTGACCTGCGGCCGGGCCGCCAGCCAGGCGAGCGAGACCTGCGCGGGGCTGGCCTTGTGCTTGCCCGCGATCTCCTTGACCGCGTCGATGACGGCCCAGGTGCGTTCCTCGGCGTTGCGGGGGCCGTAGGCCTCCATGCCGCGCTCGGGGTTCTCGCCGAGGCGCGTGGCGCCGGTGGGCGTCTTGTCGCGCTCGTACTTGCCCGCGAGCCAGCCGCCGGCGAGCGGGGACCACGGCAGAAGGCCCATGCCGGCATCGGCGCAGGCGGGCACGATCTCGTGCTCGATGTCGCGCACCAGCAGGTTGTATTGCGGCTGCAGGGTCACCGGCAGGGTGAAGCCGCTGGCCTTTGCCACGTGCACGGCCTTGGCGATGTGCCAGCCGAGATAGTTGGAGAAGCCGTAATAGGCGATCTTGCCCGCGCGGACCGCATCGTCGAGGAAGCGCAGCGTCTCCTCGATGGGGGTGAGGGCATCCCAGGCGTGCATCTGGTAGAGGTCGATGCGCTCGACGCCCAGCCGGTCAAGGGAGGCATCGAGGGCATCGTCGAGATGCCGGCGCGACAGGCCCAGATCGTTCGGGCCCTCGCCCATGGGAAAACGTCCCTTGGTGGCGATCACGGCCTGCTTGTGCTTTTCGGGGTTGGCCTTGAGCCAGCGCCCGATGATCTCCTCGGACACGCCCTTGGAATAGACGTCGGCGGTGTCGATGAAGTTGCCGCCGGCGGCGAAGTAGTCGTCGAGGATCCTGTGCGAGGTTTCCTCGCTGGCTTCCCAGCCGAAGGTCATGGTGCCAAGGCACAGGGATGATACCACCGTGCCGCTGCTGCCCAGCTTGCGATATTCCATTCGTCTCGCTCCCTTTTCGTAGCTGTCCTGGGCAAGGCTCAACGATAATATGCCGTCTGCATGCGACTTTTCATCCGAACGGTCGCCTGACGGAAGTTGCACGTTTATTGCGGATGTTGCGCTGAGCGTTGCCCTGAAATGATGCGCGTTCAGCTTAGCCCGAAACCGGCTGCGCGCCAACCCGTCGGGCCGGGTGAATTTCAAGGCGGGGCAGGGCGTTGTCCGTGGGGCGCCGTCAGCCGACCGGTTCGTCCTTACGTTGCGGTTCGACGTGGGCCAGCGTGCTGACGCCGAACCAGTCGGGCAGGGCGCGCACGATGCGGGTGGCGCCGTGGGCGTCGAGCCGGCCCGACGCCATGGCCTCGGACAGAGCGAGGTCGCCGCGCCAGATGTAGATCAGGGTGGGCAGATCGGCGGTGATGTACAGATCGATTTCGAAGCCGGGCTCCTTGATGCACAACTCGCACCGGTTCGCCTCGTTGAGGTACCACCAGCGGCGCTTGCGGGCGGGCTGGCCGGTGACATCGAGTTCGACGAGCGTACGCCGTTCGCCGAAGGCCCCGGGGTGAACGCTGGTCTCCAGCGCCCACACCAGCAGATCGAGGTTCATCTCGTGCGGTTCGAGGGCGCGCCGCGTCCAGCGCTGGCCCCAGATGCCGAGCGCGGTGACGATGGGGACGAACTCCTCGCCCGCCGGGGTGAGGTGATAGGTCCAGCTGCGGCCGGTCCCGGACTTGCGCCGCTCGACGATGCCCTCGGCCTCGAGCTCGCGCAGGCGGCGGGTGAGCAGGGTCGGCGAGGCGAGAGGAATGCCGCGCTTGAGTTGGGAAAACCGGGTCGCGCCGCCCGCCAGATCGCGCAATATGAGCGTCGTCCAGCGGGTGCAGAAAACTTCCGATGCCTTGGCGACCGGACAGAACTGGCCGTAGCTCTTCATCGCCGTCTCCTTGTGCTTCGCGAAGGGACGCCAGAGCATCTTCCGTTCCGATGAATCGGAACGGAAGCTCCGGGTTTCCGAGTGGACACCGTTCAGCGGGATATCGCTCCATCGGAGCGATATCTTTTCCGCTTCACTTCTGAAAACGCTCTAACAGGCTGTCACGAGGCACGATACTACACTTTGTGGACTATTTGGCGCCGGAAGAACGTGATGGACTTTCACCCCTATCGACCACGCAAGAGTTGCAGGAGAGGAAAATGCGTTCATCCCCGATACCGGCCCTCGCAGGCGCGCTCCCTTGTATTGCACCCGCGGCGAGCGTGGTGGCGAAGTGAACTGCATGCGGGAGTGTATGACAATGGAACGTACATCCGATTCCATCCGGCCCCACCACCGCGCGGCGGCGGGCATGTGGGGGCTTGGCGGGCGCGCCTATGATGATATCAGTTTCGGCATTTCCGACGCCATCACACACGGCGCGCAGCGCCTGGCCGCCCGGCCCGGCGAGCAGGCGCTCGATGTTGCCACGGGCACGGGCTGGACGGCGCGGACCGTGGCGCGCTCGGGCGCCTATGTGACGGGCGTCGACATCTCGGCGGAGCTGCTGGCGGCGGCGGAAGACCTTTCGGTGCATGTCAGCCCGGCCATCGCGTTCCGGCAGGCGGACGCGGAGAGTCTCCCCTTCGAGACGGGGCGGTTCGACCGCGTGATCTCGACCTTCGGGGCGATGTTCGCGGCCGATCACGCGCAGACGGCAGCGGAGCTGGCGCGGGTGTGCAGGCCCGGCGGGCGGCTCGTGATGGTGAACTGGGTGCCCGGCGGCAGCGTTGCGGACTTCTTCGCGCTCCTGGGCAGGCACAGCGACGCCCCGCCGCCCGAAGCGTCTCCGCTCGACTGGGGCGACCCCGCCATTGCCGCGGACCTGTTGGGAAACGCGTTCGACCTCACCTTCGAGCGCGGGATCAACCACGCCTACTATGACGGGCTCGACGCCATCCGGGAGTGGTACGAACGCGGCTTCGGACCGGTGCGGGCCGTCCTCGAGGCGAGCGACGCGGCCGGGCGCGATGCGTTTCGCGCGGACATCGACGCCTATCACCGCCCCTACCTGACCGAGGCGGGGCTGCTGCACGTCAAACGCGAGTATCTCGTCGCCATCGGTACACGCCGCGCCTGAGACGGGGCTGTCCGGAGCCAACCCCTTGAAATCGCCGGAAACATTCCTAGATGAAAAGTGCCGGCCGCCACTGAAAGGGGTCGGCCGAAACCGGGAGACGTTCCCGGCAGTTGTTCGTATCCATGTTGCTCAAAAGGAGGATGTGGCTATGAAACCCACTCACGACCTTTCTCCATTGTTCCGGTCCGCAATCGGCTTCGACCGGCTGTTCGACCTGCTGGATGACGCAGGGCACGGCGAGACGGTCGGCAACTGGCCGCCCTACGACATCGCCAAGACTGGCGAGAACGACTATCGCATCACCATGGCGGTGGCGGGCTTCGCCGAGAACGAGCTGAACGTGATCCACCAGCCCAACATGCTGGAGGTCAGCGGCGAGAAGTCGGACGCGGACGACACGCACTACCTGCATCGGGGCATTGCCCGCCGGTCCTTCCGGCGCCGGTTCGAGCTGGCCGACCATGTTACGGTCGACGGTGCGCGCCTGGAGAACGGCCTGTTGAGCGTCGATCTCAGGCGCGAAATCCCCGAGGAGATGAAGCCGCGCCGTATCGAGATCGAGGACGGTCCGGCACGACTCGAAGGCGGCTCGGCACAGCCGGGGTCCGGCTCCAGGGAAATCGAGGCGGAACCCCAGGCGGCGTGACTCGGACATGCCCGTTACGCAGTCCGGCGCCGGGATGCACCGGCGCCGGCACAAGGAGTGCATCAACCAAGGCAATGAGGAGGTGACAAGATGAGTGTACGCAATATCGTCCCCTGGCGCCGTTCCAGTCCGGCTGCCTATCGCGAAACGAACGACAATCCGTTCCTGTCGCTTCATCGCGAGATGAACCGCCTGTTCGACGACGCCTTCAGGGGGTTCGACGGCAACTTCCCCGCCTTCGACCGGCTGCCGGCTTTCGCGGGCGGCTGGCCGAACGTGGAAGTGACCGACCACGAGGGGGAGATCCGCGTCAGCGCGGAGATGCCCGGGCTCGAGCAGGACGACGTCGAACTGCTTCTGGAGGACGACACCCTGATCCTGCGCGGTGACAAGAAGTCCGAGACAGAGGACAGCGAGCGCCAGTTCACCGAGCGCTATTACGGCCATTTCGAGCGCCGCATTCCGCTCGGCTACGAAGTGGATCAGGACAAGGTCGACGCCTCGTTCAGGAACGGCGTGCTGACCGTGACCCTGCCCAAGACGGCGCAGGAGCACTCCAAGACCCGGCGTATCAGTATCAAGAGCTGAGACGCGGGACCTTTCCGGTCAACGGCCCGGACCGCGATGCGGCCCGGGCTTTTCCGTGTGCCTTTGCGCCGGCAGCGCTCACATGCCTGGCATGGGCAGGCATTCCATGACCTCGATACCGTCGCCCTCGAAGATCGTGAAGTGCGGATGGTTCTCGAACAGCTTCGCCGCGGCTTCCTTGTTCCCGGCCTCGACGACAATGTAGCCGAGCAGGTTGTTGGTGGTCTCGGTCACGCCGTCGCGCGAGACCTTGACGGTCTTGCCCAGGGGCGCCCCTTCCTCGGCGATGGAGGCCTTGTTGTCCTCCATCCACTTGCCCCACGCGGCCATGCCCTTTTCCTCGGTTTCCTTGTCCGGCTGGGGGCCGTCCATCGTTCCCGTGAACACTGCAAGATATCTGGTCATTTCGATTTCTCCTTACGCCCTCGCCGGGCATGTTCGGCGGTGCCGGAACGAAGTCAAGCGGATTGCGCAAGATCGTCGGGCGATTAATCCAAATCGCCCGACGATCCAGATTCCTGGTGGTCGC
>CAZNHG010000127.1:0-3412 GCA_964572555.1 uncultured Devosiaceae bacterium
ATCGAGATGCCCCGCTTGGCCGGCAGAACGGTGTTCACGCGATCTCCGTCGATGAAAAGGTCCCCGCTGGAGACATCCTCGAGCCCGGCCACGAGACGCAGCAGCGTGGACTTGCCACAGCCCGAGGGGCCGACGAACACGACGAACTCGCCCTTTTCGAGCGACAGGTTGATGTCGTGCAGGACTTCTATGCCGCCGAAGTCCTTGTGGATCGATCTGAGTTCTACCGATGCCATGAAGTCATCCTTTCACCGCCCCGGCGGTAAGGCCGGAGACGATCTTGCGCTGAAAGATCAGGACGAGGGCGACCATGGGCACGGTGACGATCACTGACGCGGCCATGATGTTGCCCCAGGGAATTTCGAATTCAGTCGAACCCGAGATAAGGGCGATCGCCACGGGAACGGTGCGCTGGGAATCCGTCGAGAGGAACGTCAGCGCGAACAGGAATTCGTTCCAGGCGTGAATGAAGGCGAGAAGGCCAGTCGTCACCATGGCCGGCCACATGAGTGGCAGGAAGATACGCCGGATGATGGTGAAGGACGACGCACCGTCGACGATGGCGGCTTCCTCGACCTCGATGGGCATTTTCCGCATGAAGGTGGTCAGCACCCAGACCGTGAAGGGAAGGGTGAAGATCATGTAGGAGAAAACGAGCGCCCACAGCGAGTTGAACAGCCCCATGGCACGGATCAGCTCGAACAGGCCCGACAGAACCGCGATCTGCGGAAACATCGACACCGAAAGGATGGTCAGGAGCAGCAGGCCCCGCCCCCGGAAGCGGATACGGCTGAGCGCGTAGGAGGCGGTGATCGCGAGGAACAGCGAGATGCACACCACGACGGTGGCGACGAAGATCGAGTTGAGTATCTGCTGGCCGAACACCCCGTCGGAGATCATCGAGTAGTAGTTGTCGAACGAGATGACCTTGGGCAGGTAGTTGATGTCGAAGATGGCCTGCCCGGATTCGAACGAGGTCAGCACCGCGTAGTAGAACGGGAACACGGCCTGCGCGACGATGATCGCGACGAGAGCGTAGAACCCGGTTGCCTTGAGCCATTTGGGGGCGGTCATTGCTCGTCGTCTCCCTCGACATTCATGCGGGTCGCCCAGATGAAGCTGATCGTGAGCATGGCGATGATCAGGAACAGCAATGTCGAGGCGGCGGAGCCGTAGGCGAACTTGTCGAAGTCGAACAGGTTCTGCCGCGCGAACACCGACATGGTGCGCGTCCGGTCGTTGTTGGGGGTCAGCACGTAGATGACGTCGAAGACGCGCAGCGCATCGAGCGCGCGGAAAACGACGGCCACGAGTACCGCCGGGAGGATGAGCGGCCAGGTAACCTTGTAGAACAGGCGGACCGGATTGATCCCGTCGAGTTTCGCCGCTTCGTAGATGTCGTCGGGCACCATCTGCAGTCCCGCCAGGATCAAAAGCGTCATGAACGGCGTGGTCTTCCAGATGTCGACGATAAGCACCGCCAGCATCGCGGTATCCGGCGAGGCCGTCCACGCGACGGGCTCGGAGATGATGTGCAGGTGCATGAGCATATCGTTGAGGATGCCGAACTGGTCGTGCATCATCCACGCCCACATCCGGGCCGAGACGATTGTCGGGATGGCCCAGGGAATGAGCACGATGGCGCGGACCATGCCGCGCCCCTTGAACTGCTGGTTCAGAACCAGCGCGATGATCAGCCCGAATACCGTCTCGAAGAACACCGAGACGACGGTGAACTGGATGGTGTTGAATACCGAGGACCACCATTCGGTGTCGACCAGAAGGCCGAAATACTCGCCTTCACCGCCGCCATAGTCGAGGTACTCGAGATAGTTGCGGAACCCCACCCATTCCGCCTGACCCACGAGATCGATCGAGGCGTCGGTGAAGCCGAAATAGATGGTGCGGGCGAGCGGATAGGCGGCGACGGAAGCAAGCACGATCAGCATGGGTGCGATGAACAGCCATGCCGAAAGAATGCGTTGCCTGGCGAGAGTCGAGGTATCCGCCTTTGTCACTACTGTCGCCCCCGTGGTCGTGTGAAGGAATGTGCCGCCCGGGCCGGTGCACCGGGCGACACTCGGGAGAACCCCTTACCAGCCCGAACCGCGCAACCTCTCGAGGCGGGCCTGGAGCCTTTGAAGGTTCTGCTCGGCCGAACCGTCGCCCGAAAGCGTATCATGCACGGCCGTCCAGAACTCCGAGGAAACCTCATTGTAGCTGCGCTTGGTCGCTGCCGAGGGGCGCGGCAGGGCGTTGTCCACCACCGGCTTCCACAGCGGGATGAACTCCTGCTCCTCGGCGACGTCCGGATCCTCGTAGACCGCATTGCGCGTCGGCGGGCGCGAGGTGACGATGGCACGTTCCTTCTGGTTCTCGTAGTTGTTCAACCAGCGCACCAGTTCGATCGCCTCTTCCCGGTTTTCCGAATACTGCGACACGGCCAGGTGCCATCCGCCAAGCGTGGCAGCCGAGCTGTTGTCCCCGCCGCCATGCGGCAGTGTAGTCACGGCGAAATCGTCCTTGATCGGCGAATCTTCACCGGCTGCCAGCGCATAGGCGTAGTTCCAGTTGCGCATGAACACGGCATTGCCGGACTGGAAGACGCCGCGGGCATCCTCTTCCTGGTAGTTCAGCACGCCTTCGGGCGTGATGTTTCCGACCCAGGATGCGGCGAGCTCGAGCGCTTCGACAGCCTTCTCGTTATTGATGGTGATCGAGCCGTCCTGATTGACGATGCGGCCGCCGCCGAAACTGGCGATCCACTCCTGCGCGTTGCAGGTCAGGCCTTCATAGGCAGCACCCTGGAAGACGAAGCCCCACATGTCCTCGTTCCCGGCTTCGCGCTCAGCCTGCATGATGCGCTCGGCCGTTGCGGTCATCTCCTGCCAGGTCTCGGGCACGGGCTCGTCATACTTTTCCAGCAGGTCCTTGCGGTAATAAAGCGCCGGTGCGCCCAGGAACATGGGCAGGGCGACGAGCTTGCCGTCAACCGTCTGCGACTCGATCGATGCCGGCACGAACTCGCCGGTGATGTCCGCGTAGTGCTCCTTGAGGTCGACGAAGTGCTGGGCGATCTGCGGTGCCCAGATCACGTCGATCCGGTAGACGTCGATGTCGCTCGACTGCGCCGACAGCCACAGCTTGTACTGGCTGAACTGGTCGGTGGTCGATTCCGGCATCGAGACGATGGACACGGTGTGTCCGGTCTCCTCTTCGAAGCGGTCGAGCTCGGTGCGCAGGATTTCCTGATCGCGTCCGACCGCACCGTGAACGATACTCAATTCGGCCGCGACGGCGGTACCCGCCAGCACGGTCGAGCCGGCAAGGGCCAGCAAAAGCGAGGTGAACCTTTTCATCTGATCTCTCCCATGGTTGTTCCGTCCTTGCTTGTCGTTTGCGTTGGGGCGCC
>CAZNHG010000127.1:3512-8562 GCA_964572555.1 uncultured Devosiaceae bacterium
GCCGATGGCCGTGAGCAGGTGAATATTGTCGCCGGTCAGCGCATTCGTGCGCCGGGCAAGAAGGCCTCGCCAGATGTCGTCGCGCGTGTTGGCCGGCGCATAGAGCCCCATGCGCCCATGCCCGTAAGACCCCGGAAAACCGCTGTGATGGTCGGTGTTGCCCACGATTCCGAAGACATGCCCGTTTGCAAGGCCGGCGGCCATGGTGGAATCGCCGTCCACCGGCCCCATCGAATGCAGGTAGCTGCGCGGGCTCTCGGACACCTCGGCGCAGCCATGCATGGAAAACATCTCGACGAACGGCGAGAGCTTCTCGTCGAAGGCGTCCCAGTTGATGCCACGCGCGCCCTGGCGATAGCCGATATGGTGCGGGAAGGCGAAGGCGCGGTCGCCCCGGGCCGCGCTCAGCCTGTCGCGCAGTTCCACGGGGCTGTCGGCCAGCTCGATATCCGCCGGCTCCAGATCCGCATAGACGATCGTCTGGTCGCCGTAGGAGTTCGAGTGGATCTCGTAGCCGGGAAAGACGGTGAATGCGCCTTCGGCGTTGTACGCTTTGAGCGTGTCGTAGTGCGCCGGCCAGTTGGCGCGCAGCTTGGCGAAGCCTTTCACGTGGAAATCGACGATATGGGCGACTTCCGGCGTATCGACCGGCATGTCGGGCCAATGCGCGTGTCCCGTGATCGAGACGAAATCGAGCTGCAGTTTCGCCCGGGCGAGCGCCGTGCCGAGATCGCCATGGCCGTAGGAGAGCGCACAGTGATTGTGAATGTCGCCGAACAGGGGCATCAGGCCCAGCCGGTTGGCGAGCGGGGTGAGCCGGTCCGGCAAGCGATACGCACTCATGCCCCGGCCTCCAGCTGCGCGGGGTCGACGGGCCGTCCGCCCTCGCGCAACGACTTCTGTGCGGCGAGTACCATCTGCAGCGAGGCGACGCCCTCGGGCACGCCTACGGGCGGCACCTCGCCCGCGCAGAACCGCCGCATGCGGCGCACCAACTCGAGGTCGGCGCCGAAATGCGTGGAAGAACGGTCGGGATCGCGAAACGACAGCGCTTCGTGCCGCCTGCCGTGGTCGCCCACCAGGTCGATCGTGCCCGAATGTCGCTCCATGCGCAGGCGCCCGCTAGACCCGACGATCTCGAGGGTCTCCTGATCCTCGGCATAGGGGCCGAAGATGGTGAAGAACAGGCACGCCGAGATGCCGTTCTCGTAGGTGACAGTGACGATGGCGTGGTCGTCGATGTCGGAGCCGGGCAGATAGACGCAATTGTCGTTGCGGTCGGAGACCTGCTCGGCCGTCTGCCAGCTTGGATTGGCGGCGTGGCCCACGCCCTCGAACTTGTCGACCAGCGTCTCGTGCCGGCGATACGGGCACTCCCGGTCGCATTCGCTGCACCGTTCGGGGGCTGTCGGGTCGGGCGTGAAAATGCCGCTCCGCCCGCCAATGGCGCTCACCGAAACCGGTCGTACGCCGGCGATCCAGTTGAGCACGTCGAAATGATGCGAGCACTTGTCGTTGAGCGCGCCGCCCGAGCGTGCACTGTCGCGATGCCAGAGCTGAAGGTAGCGCGTATAGGGAATGACCGAGCGCAGCAGAAGCATTTTCGGTGTGCCGACGGCCCCGGTCTGCGCGAGATTGACGGATTCGATCCAGGGGCGCTCGTAACGGCGCGTGAACCCCATCATCACGGGCAGACCGGCCGCGTCCTCGGCGTCCCGAATGGCGAGCGCATCGGCAAGCGTCACCGAGATCGGCTTGTCGAGATAGATGCGCTTGCCCGCCGCCGCGGCTGCCTCGACCGGTTCGCGGTGAGCGTTGGTGTGGGTGGTCACCAGGACCAGGTCGACGTCCTTGTCGCGCGCCGCGGCATCCACGCTTTCGAAGATGCGCACCTTGTGGTCGATGTCCCTGGCGAAATAGACCGCATCGAGATGCTCGGCTGCGTATGCCGCCCGGTCGGGCAGGGCGTCGTGCACCCCGACGATGCGAAAGCCGGTCTCGCGGGCCAGCTCGGCCATGCGCGTGCCCACGAAATATACGCCGCGTTCGCCCGCGCCGATAATCGCGACGCCGATCGTCTTGTGCGGGCCTGCGGCTGGCATTGCGTCCCCTCGTGTCTTGGCAACATCCGGGGTGACGCTAGGTGAGTATAAAACCTAGTACAATATGGATTGAACTCACATCATTGCGGCACGATGCTGCCATGCGCCGCGTGGGTGATGTGCAGGTAGTGCGTGTCCGGCTCGCGTGCGCGAAAGGCGATGCGGTCGGACAGCAGCGTTTCGAACATCTCGAACTTTTCCGCATTGCTGTTGCCCACCACGTCCATGCGATCGAGGTGCTCGGAGGCGAAGTCGGTTGTGCCCAGCAGCGCGATGCTGAGATTCCTGCCCGCCTCCGGCCCCAGCTCGGTGATGGCCCGCTCGAGCATGAACCCCTCGGTCACGCCCCAGGCGATCAGGGCGGTGAAGGGCAGCGTGCCATCGGGCTGCAGATAGGGCCGCAGCGCAGCGTGGATATCGCCGACCTGATAGCTGCCGGGCAGCTTGTCCATCTCGATGAGCCAGCGCGTATCCGGAGCCGGCAGGGCTTCGCACAGCAACAGATATTCGCGCCGCGCCATGGCGATCTGGCGCGCGGGATGCGCCGAAGTGAGAAAGGCGATGCGCTCGTGACGGGCGTCGCGCAGAATCCGGAACGCCGTGGACAGTGCCTCGCGCCAGTTCGTTCCGACAATGTCGGCGTCGATGCCGGTGACCGAGACGCCGTCGATGACGATGCTCTCGACGTGCTTGCGCAGGGCCGCGAGGAACTCGATCGACAGGATCTCGAAATGCACCTGCAAAAGGCACGTCTTGAACCGGCCCATCTTGCCCAGAACCGACAGCGCCTGGTCTTCCGAGGAATACCCCAGCTGCAGAACGGACGCTCCGCGCCCCTTCAGGCGCTGCTCGACTTCCTGCAGGAGGTTGCGGGCCAGCCGGCTGTCGGAAATTCGGTAGAGCACGAGCAGGTCGGCCTCCCATTCGACGGTCTCGACAGCTCCCTCGGGATCGCACACCACGATGCCCGCGCCCGGCCGGGCCCGCACGCGGCCCGCCTCGATATGCGGGCGAAGGGCCCGTTCGATCGTACGCTGCGCCGTGCCGAACCGGCGCATCATCGCGCGCATGGTCGGCAGGCGCTCGCCCGGTTCCGCATGGGAGATGAGCTCGTCCAGCCAGGCCGCGACGTCCGGCGACATGTTCTTCTTGCCAATCATCGGGTGAATATGAACTCAAATTGTACTCAATTCAACACGCGCGGCCGGGGTGGACCGAACACAAGGGTCACCAGATGACCGGGCAGGACGGATACGGTTCAGATGACGTGGCCGGCCGCCGGGCTCGTTATCCCGCCGCGTCGTCGGCCGTGGTGGCGTGCGATATGGCTACGACGTTTCCCAGCAGCACGGCATAGAGCACTGTCTGGGGCAGCACGCCGAACACCGCATTGGTCAGGCCGATCCCCAGATACCCGGCCCCGACAACCAGTGAGCCAACGATCAGCGCGCGCTGATGTGCCGGCGCACGCGCGCCGAACAGGGCAAGCCCGGGAGCGGCCAGCAGCAGCAGATAGGCGACGAGGCCCAGCGACCCGCCGAGCACGGCGAAGTTTGCGATGTCGGCGTGCAGGTGCGGCACCTTCTGGATGTCGTCGGCAGGCTGATACTTGTGGGTTGCCGGCACCATGTTGGAAAAGCCGTGTCCTACGACCGGAGAGTCGAGGAAAGCCCCCACGGCACCGCGATACATGAGCACCCGCTTTTCCATCGAACGGTCGACGGCATCTCCGGCAAGAAAGCCCTTTATATCCGAGAAGGCGTCGAGCGCCCGCTGCGCATGACCCTGATTGGCGATATAGCCGCCCCCGGCAACCAGCAGCACCGCGGCCAGGATCACCGTGATCTGGAACCCGCGCTCGCGCCACAGCCAGGCAACCAGCAAAGGCAGCACCACCACGCCCAAAAGTGCCGCCGCCAGCAACGGCCCCCGCGATCCGGACAGAAGCGCCGCGCCGACGGCAAGCAGCGGACCGGTCAGGTACACGAACCGCAAGGGCGCGCGCGAGCCGAAAAGGCCGATCAGGCTCATGAAACCCAGGATGATCGCCAGGCCCGCATAGTGAATGGGATTGTTGCCCGCGCCCGCACGAACTGCGCCCAGCACGAGAACGTCATGCAGCCCCATGACAAGGGCACCGATCGTGCCCACAAGGCACAACCCCGCGACCATATTGACCGAGAACAGCCGCGGCTCGTGCCGCGCCAGCAGGGGCAGGCCGGCCGCGAGAAGAACAGGTGCGATGATCCCCACACCCATGAGATCGTCCGGCCCCGACCAGACGAACGGCAGCGTGAGAGCGACCAATCCCACCGCCAAGAAAACCATGAGGACGGGCGGAGCCGGCTTCCACCTGTTCTCGGGCAGGGGCCAGAGCCCAAGCGCCAGGACCAGCGCCCCCATCGTCACATAGACGGCCGTGTAGGAGGCAATCGCTGGAAAGACGAGGCCCGAAACCTGGACAAGAACGGCCAGCACCAAAATGACGTCGGATTGACGAGCAGAAGACAAGGTCGCGTCCCGGACAAACAACAATGCCGTCCACTAGCGCGCGGGGACCACCGGCGCAAGCCAACGCGCGCGGCATGGCGGTACCGGCTTGTCGCTTGGAGCATGGGGCGCGATGGACGGGCGTCACACAATCGATGGCACCGAACACGGTCAGAGCGCTCATCGCGGTCCGGCCGGTCTGCCCTCAGCTTACTTTCATGCGGGTGGCATCAAAGTTGGCCGCAGCAGTCAGACAGTGTTTATGAACGGTGTCAGGTTCACTGGAAGGCGAGAAAATGGCCCCGCTGTGCCGGGAATTCGGAATATCCCGTGTCTCCGGCTACAAGATTTTCAACCGCTACAAGGAGTGCGGTGTCGATGCCTTATTTGATCGCAGCCGGCGCCATACCGGCACGCCAACCGGCTGCCCTATCAGGTCGAGAGCTGCATCCTCGGCA
>CAZNHG010000128.1:0-8539 GCA_964572555.1 uncultured Devosiaceae bacterium
TGTCGATCACCAGCGAACCGGAGTCCGAAGAGGTCACGAAGAACACAATCACCAGGATGATGCCGACAACCGACGTGATCATTGCCAGCGGCAGATTCGACAGCATCTCGAACAGCGCCAGTGGAAGCGCGGCATCGGCGATGGACTGAACGCCGTCGTTCACCAGGCTGATGGCGGTGCCGCCGAAGGCCGTCATCCACAGTACCGAGACGACGGAGGGGATGAGCAGCACGCAGAAGATGAACTCGCGCACCGAACGGCCGCGGCTGACGCGGGCGATGAACATGCCGACGAACGGCGACCAGGAAATCCACCATGCCCAATAGAACGAGGTCCAGCCCTGTGAGAAGTTGGCGTCGGATCGCCCGAACGGGTTGGCCAGCGCCGGCAAGTGCTGGGCATAAGAGACCAGGTTGGTGAAGAAACCGGTCACGATGGCAACGGTCGGACCAACGATGATGATGAACAGCAATAGAAGCGCCGCCAGCGTCATGTTGATCTCGGAGAGGCGCTTCACGCCCGCATCGAGCCCGGCGACCACGGAAACGAGAGCGACGGCGGTGATGCCGCCGATCAGAATGACCTTGGCGATGTTGTTGTCCGGAACCCCGAACAGGAAGTTGAGGCCCGCATTGGCTTGCTGCGCGCCGATGCCCAGTGAGGTCGCAAGGCCGAACAGGGTCGAGAACACGGCCAGGATGTCGATGACATGACCGGTCCAGCCCCACACGCGCTCACCAAAAATCGGATAGAAGATCGAGCGCACGCTGAGCGGCAGGCCCTTGTTGTAGGCGAACAGCGCCAGCGCCAGTGCGACGACGGCATAGATCGCCCACGGGTGCAGAGCCCAGTGGAAGATCGTGGAGGCCATGCCCAGGCGCGCTGCCTCCGCCTCGTTGCCGGCGGCGCCGGCGAGCGGAGCCCAGCTTTCGGGCGATCCCGCGCCTTCGGCGAGCGATGTGGTGAAGTGGGTGATCGGCTCGGAGACGCCGTAGAACATCAACCCGATCCCCATACCGGCGGCGAACAGCATCGAGAACCAGCCGGTGTAGGAATAGTCGGGCGTAGCCTCCGACCCGCCGATGCGCACCTTGCCCAGCGGCGAGACCATGATTGCCAGCGCGACGAGTACGAAGATGTTGCCGGCCAGAAGGAAGAACCAGTCGAAGGTCGACGTCAGCGCGGGCCGCAGCCAGCTGAAGAAGGCGCCTGCCTGGTCTGGGAAAATCAGTGTGGCCAGCACGAACAGGATGATGGTGCCACCCGAGACGACAAAGACCGGATTGTGAATGTCGAACTCGAATGGGCCGAACTTTGGCTGAAAGTTATCCTGGCCGACCTCGTACTCGGTATCGATGGGGTCGGCCGCACCATCGGGATCCGGATTGGTTGTGTCCGTCATTGTTGTTCCACTTTGTTGGCCGGAGTGCCGCTGTCTTTGCTTCCGGGAAGTCCCCCGATCTTACAGCCTGCTCCGGCGCCCTGGTTAAGACTTAACCGTGCCGCGTCAGCGCACGACGAAGACCGAGATCGACGCATGCGAGGCGACCTCACCGGCATTGGAGTTGAAGATCAACTCACTGAAGCCCGGAACGTGCGACGCCATGACGATCAGGTCCACGCCGTTCTCCTCCGAGGCCTTGTACAGCGTCTCGTCGAGATCGATCGTCAGGTCGTGGCTCGTATAGCTCTTGGTCGTGACCGCAACACCCAGCTTGTCGGACTGCGACTTGCCGAAGGTTTCGAGCTTTTCAGCATATTCCTTGGGATTGTGCGCCACCTCGTTCGGCGTTTCCGTGGTCACGCCGACGAAGAGCAACGGGATGTCGTAATGTCTGGAAAGGTCCGACGCGGTCGCGATCGCCTTGTCGAGGCGATCGGCATGCGCCAGATCCACGGGTACCATGATCTTTTTGTACATGCGCTCGTCTTTTCTTCCTACCTTTGGGGCAGGTCGCCAAGTCCGGGCCGATTACAATTTACATAAACCGCTGTTTCAACAAACGCCGGGCGGCGAAAGCAGCCCCTGGTACCGGACGACCGGATAGTCGCTTCTCCATCGGTGCGACGTGGCGCGATGTCCTGTCACCCCGAAACGCGTGCCCCCTCCTCACAAACGCGATCACTTTCGCACCGAGTCGGGGGCAAGTCAAACCGCGCTGGGGAGAACCCGGCGCGGGATCGGGGGGAAATAGCGGTGTAATTCAAGGGAGTTCGCCGATGAGCGGCAGGACGGGGGCACCCTCCGGCGTCCCCGCCGCCGGTACGGGATCAGTCGCCCGGGATGTGCAGGACGTCGCCGGGCGTGACCATCATGTCCTCGCCCAAGACGTCGCGGTTGGCCTCGGCGATCTCCATGTAGCGGTCGCCGTCGCACAGCTGGCTCTGGGCGATCGACCACAGCGAGTCCCCTTCCTTGACGGTGTATTCCGCCATCATGGGGCTCTCGCCTTCCATCATGGAATCATCCTCGGCCATCATCGTGTCCTCGGACATGGAGTCATCCGCCATCGCGTCGCCTTCCATCATCGAGTCGTCTTCCGCCGTCATGGTCTCGTCCTCCATCATGGCGTCGTCACCCGACATGCTGTCCTCGGCGGCCATGGCCTCGTCTTCCGCCATGGAGTCCTCTGCCATCATCGAACCATCCTCGGCCATCGCCGCATCCGTGCCCATTGCGTCACCGGACATCGAATCCTCCGCCATCATGGCATCGTCTCCAGCCATGGCGGCGTCGGCCGCCATGTCCGGGCACATGCTCGAATCGGCCAATGCCGGCGTTCCGCCAATCGCCAGGAGAAGGGCGGCGAGGCCGGTTATCGTGCTTGTTCGTGTGAAAGTCATTGCGGGTTCCCTTACGTTTCAAAGCAATCTCTCCGGCACGCAGGCGCCGGCGGCCACACCCTAGGCCGGCCACCACCGCCGGCGCGCGTCACGCCTGTTCAATCCGGATTGCCGGCCCGTGACCATCGCACAAACAAAAGCAAGCGGTTGTCGTTCAAGTTGCTGATCTTACGAGTCAAATGCAGATCGCACCCGCGTGAGCCGACCGGTTGAGGCGCGTGTGCCGTTCAGCGGCGGTTAACCGTTACGGCGATTTCCGGGCGCAATCGCCGAAATCCCGCAAACCTAAAGCCCCGCTTAAGGCACCTGACCTAGCTTGAACCCCGGCACAGAAAGCGTGCCGGGCATATGCGAGACGGGGCGAACGTCGTGGGACTGACCAGGAGACTGAGAACTAGCCTTTACAAGGCGCAATTGTGGCCGGCCTTCATCCCGGCGGCCATCGCGCTCGTCGTCGTGATCCTGGGTACCGTGTTCGCCGAGCGGCAGAATAACGCCGTCTACCGCCAGAACGTGCGCGCTGAAGTCCTCAACCACGTCAGCCTCATCCGCTCGCGGCTCGAGGGCAACATCAACGCCAACATACAGCTCCTGCGGGGGCTGGTGAGCGTCATCTCCGCCGAACCGGACATGGATCAGCAGCGTTTCTCGGCGCTAGCGCGCAACCTGTTCAACGGCGAGAACCAGCTCAGGAGCGTCGCTGCCGCCCCCGGCCTCGTCGTCGAGATGGTCTATCCGCTCGAAGGCAACCGGGCGGCGCTTGGCCTCGACTATCGCGCCAACGACGACCAGCGCGCCGCGGCGCTTCGCGTGCGCAACACCGGCCGGCTCGTCGTGGCGGGACCGGTCGATCTCGTGCAGGGTGGCGTCGGTTTCGTCGCGCGCATCCCGGTCTACACGGAGGAACCGCGCAACGGCACGCGGTTCTGGGGTGTGGTCTCCGCTGTCGTCGACGCGACGGCACTCTATCAGGACAGCAACCTCTACTTCCCTTCGGCCTTCGACGTCGCCATCCGCGGCAAGGACGCCACCGGCCGCAGCGGCGAGCCTTTCTTCGGGCCGGAGGAGGTGTGGTCCCAGAACCCGGTCATGGCCGAGGTGCGGCTGCCCTTCGGCAGCTGGCAGATCGGGGCGGTGCCAGCTGGGGGGTGGGATACCACGCCCGAAAATCTCTGGACCATTCGCGGGTTCGGCGTTCTCGCGGCCATTCTGGTCGTCGTGCCGATGATTGTCGCGGGGTGGCTGTTCGGCGAGCGCTTCTCGCATCTGCGCGAGCTCAAGGCCCGCGGGAGCGAGCTTCAGCGCATGTCCGAGCGGCTCGAACTCGCGCTGGGTACCTCGCATATCGGCGTTTGGGAAAATGACACGACGCGCGACAAGCTCTATTGGGACCGGCGCATGCGCGAACTCTACGGCGCACCCCTGGAGGGCGAGGTCGACTATCCCGACTGGAGCGACCGCCTGCACCCGGACGATCGCGATGAAGCCGTCGAGGCATTTTGGGATGCCATCGCATCGCGCCGGCCTTATCATTCCGAATTCCGCATCGTTCTCGATGACGGCGAGGTCCGCACCATCCGCGCCATGGGTACGGTCAATCAGGACGAACAGGGCAATGTCCGGATCGTCGGCGTGAACTGGGATATCTCGCGCGACGTGCAGCTTGCCGAACAGTTGCGGCGCGAACGGTCGCTCAGCGAGATGCGCAACGCCGAACTCGAGGCAGCCAAGGCGCGTATCGAACACAACGCGCTGCACGATTCGCTTACGGGGCTGCCCAACCGCCGCTATCTCGATGAACTGCTGGCCGGTCGCCGCAACGAGACTGACGGCTCGGGCATCAGCGGCATGCTGCATATCGACCTCGACCGCTTCAAGCAGATCAACGACACGCTGGGGCATGCCGCGGGCGACGCGATGCTCATCCATGCGGCCGGCGTGCTGCGCGAGAACGTGCGTGCCTCGGATTTCGTGGCGCGGATCGGCGGCGACGAATTCGTTGTGGTGTGCATGTCGGAGGCCGACGAGGAACACCTCGAGGAACTGGCGGCGCGCCTGGTCGAATGCATGCGTCAGCCGGTCAACTATCAGGGGCGCGAGTGCCGGTTCGGGGTGAGCATCGGCATCGCCGGGGCGGAGACGGTCGCCGCGAGCGCTCAGGAATTGCTCATCAATGCCGACATCGCGCTCTACCGGGCCAAGAACGAGGGCCGCAACGGCTACCGCTTCTTCTCCAAGGAACTGCACCGCGCCGCCGTGAATACCAAGCAGGTCGCGGACGAGATCCTGTCCGGACTCGAGCAGAAACAGTTCATCGCCCACTTCCAGGGGCAGTTCGACGCCACGACCCACGAGATTACCGGCGTCGAGGCGCTGGCGCGCTGGAAGCACCCCGAAAAGGGGCTTCTGACCCCCGACGCCTTCATCGAGGTGGCCGAGGACCTCAACGTCATGGCCGATATCGACGCCACCATCCTTGAACAGTCGATTGCCCAGTTCGACAAGTGGCGGCGCAACGGTGTGAACGTGCCGCGCGTGGCGGTGAACGTCTCGGCCCGGCGCCTGCGCGACGAGAACCTGATGACGTCACTGCGCGGCCTCGATTTCGAACTGGGAACGCTTGCGTTCGAGTTGGTGGAATCCACTTTCCTCGACAGTTCCGACGAACTCATGGCCTGGAACCTCGACCAGATTCGCGAGCTCGGCATCGATATCGAGATCGACGATTTCGGCACCGGCTACGCCTCCATCGTCAGCCTGATGCAGCTCATGCCCGACCGCCTCAAGATCGCGCGGCAGCTCGTCCAGCCTACCCTCGGCTCGCCGGGCCAGCGCGAGTTGGTGCGCTCGATCGTCAATATCGGTTCCTCGCTCGGCATCTCCGCGATCGCCGAGGGCGTCGAGACCATGGAGCACGCCGCCATCCTGCGCGACCTCGGCTGCGGAACGCTGCAGGGGTACGCCCTCGCCCGCCCGATGAGCGCGGGTGCGTTCACCCGCTTCGCGCGGCAGGGCGGGGCACGGAAGAAGGCAGCCTGAGTCCGGTCCATACGTTCTTGTATAGCGAAATCGTAATCGGCATTCATTCATGAGTGCCTTGCGTTTGTGCCGCGACGAATGCCGGCAGGTCGTCCAGCGTGCGCCCCTCGCCGTGCGGGCGGACGCCGAGTTCCTCGAGTGCCTTGCCCGTCCGGTTCACCCAGAAGGTGCGGAAACCGTACCAGGTGGCGCCGCACACATCCCACCCGTTCGATGAGACGAAGACGATGCTCCCGGCCGGACACCCGAAGGCGTTCGGGGCCAGGTCGTAGGCGGCCGGGGCCGTCTTGAAGGTCTTCACCGTGTCGACGCTGAGAACGTGATCGAGCAGCTCGCCCATCCCCGCCGCGGCGACCGCGCTTTGCAGCATGGCCGGACTGCCGTTCGACAGGATGGCAAGCGGATAACCGTCGTCGCGCAGCGCCTTGAGAACACCGCGGTTCTCTGGAAACGCTGTGAGCCGGGCGTACTGATCCATCAGTCTTTGCTTGCTGCCGGCGGCGAGCTCGAGCCCGAGAGACTTCGCGGCGTAGACAAGAGCATCCTCCGTGATGCCCCAGAAGTCGCGGTACTCCCCGCTCAGCGCCCGGATGCGCGTGTAGTCGATCTGGGCGACACGCCAGATCCCGGCGAGCTGGTCGCCATGGCCGGGAAACAGCTCCTCGGCCAGCGCACCGACCGAATGGACGTCGAACAGCGTGCCATAGGCGTCGAACACGATCGCCGCGATGGAACCGCTGGATGCGCTCATTTTTTCCTCCCTGCGGGTGCGCGGTGCACACCCGTACAATTCCTCCTTGCCCGGACTGGACCGCGCGCGGCACAACTGGGTAATCTCGCCGCCAATGCCGGGTGCATTGTCGCCCGGCCGACCAACAGGGAGCATTAAAGTCTCATGCACGCAATATTGAAAATCGCCGCCGCCGGCCTTGTCCTCGCCGGTTTCGCCGCGCCCGCCGCGGCCCAGGAATTGCCCGACCTCGAGGGACAAACCATCGTCGCGGTCACCGAGAACGCCTATTTCCCGCTCAACTTCACCGACCCGGAAACCGGCGAAGGCATCGGCTGGGAGTACGACGCCTTCAACGAGATCGCCGCGCGTCTCAACGCCGAGGTCGATTGGAACCTGGCGAGCTGGGACACCATGATCCAGGCCGTTCGTTCGGGTCAGTTCGATGTCGGCATGGACGGCATCACCATCACCGAAGAGCGTGCCGAGCAGGTCGACTTCACCGACCCCTACATGGTCTCGCAGCAGTTCATGCTGGTACGCGCCGACGAGGAGCGTATCTCCGGGCCCGCCGACTTCGAGGAGAACGCGGACCTTCTCATCGGCGCCCAGCCGGGCACGACCAATTTCTACGTTGCCGTCTATGAGGTGCTCGACGGCGACGAGTCCAACCCGCGCATCAAGCTGTTCGACACCTTCGGCGCGTCGGTGCAGGCGCTGAGCTCGGGCGATGTGGACATGGTGCTGATGGACAAGACCGCGGCCGAGGGCTACATCGGCGCCAATCCGGGCGAGTTCAAGCTCGTCGGTGATGCGCTGGGCACCGAGGAGTTCGGCTTCATCCTCACGCCGGGTTCTGAGCTCACCGGGCCGATCAATGCCGCCATCGCGCAGATGGAACAGGACGGCACCATGGAGGAGTTGAACCGGAAGTGGTTCTACGAGTACAAGGCGGCGCAATAGCGCCAAGGGCCCGGGCGGCACACCGCCCGGGTTTTTTCTGACATGACCGACCCCCATGCCGAATACCGCCCCGCCCCGGCTCGCCGGAAGATCCCGTGGTGGCTGCTCGCCGCCATCCTGATCGGCGTTCTCTCGATGTGGGCGTTCGTGGCGGACCACGACTACCGCATCATTCTGGGCGCGCTGATCAAGGGCGTGATGACGACGCTCTACGTCACGGCGCTCGCCTTCGTCTTCGCCAGTCTCGTCGGGGCGCTGATCGCCGTCATGCGCACCTCGGGCAAGCGCGTGCTCGTCGAGTTCGCCACCTTCTACACCGAGATCATCCGCGGCATTCCGATCCTGGTAATGCTGTTCTACATCGCCTTCGTCGGCGCGCCGTGGTTCGTCGACACGTTCAACTGGGCCATTGCCCCGCTCGTCGATCTCGGCATCGTGGGCGAGATGACGGTGCGCCAGTTCGATTTCACCTGGCGCGCCATCATTGCCCTGACGATCGCCTATTCGGCGTTCCTCGCCGAAATCTTCCGTGCCGGCATCGAGGCGGTGGACAAGGGGCAGGTCGAGGCCGCCCGGTCGCTGGGCCTGCGGCGCTGGCGCACCTTCCGCCATGTCGTCGGCCCGCAGGCGGTGCGCACCATCCTGCCGCCCTACGGCAACGACTTCGTCTCCATGATCAAGGATTCCGCGCTCGTATCCGCCCTCGGGGTGCAGGACATCACCCAGCTGGGCAAGGTCTACGCCTCGGGCACGTTCAAGTTCTTCGAGACCTACAACGTCGTGGCCTTCCTCTACCTGGTGATGACGATCTCGCTGTCGTTGGGCGTGCGCTGGCTCGAACATCACATGGGACGCTCCAGCCGGCCGGAGGGGTAAGGGGTGCCGGGACTGCGGCCCGTTCTGGACGTACTGGTTTGCCCGCACGAGAGTTTCTCCCTGACGGTCTACCTTTAACTGAACGAA
>CAZNHG010000129.1:0-8513 GCA_964572555.1 uncultured Devosiaceae bacterium
AGGTTGTCACCTATGTCTTAGGTACAATCTGTTACCTATGTCTCCGGGCTGTACCAGGGCGGGGTGGTGCCGCTGATAGGACTTGAACCTACGACCCCATCATTACGAATGACGTGCTCTACCAACTGAGCTACAGCGGCGTGCCCCTTAGAGCGCGTCGCGCTGAACTGCATTCAGCCCGACACCCTCAAGTCTTTGTTTTGTCGCGCGTCCGAACCGAAAAAGTGGCAACCACTTTTTCTGGACACGCTCGAAAGCCAACTCGCGGGCCGAGGCGGCCCGTTGCGATGGGCGTCTTTTACTGACGCAAGGGCGCCCATGCAAGGCTTTTGATCACTGGGCCGTGCCGGGCGGTGCGAGGGCCTGTTCGGGCGCTTCTGCCTCGGGTTCGGCGGTGTCGGGTGCGCCCTGGCGCGTGGTGGCGACGGCGCTGACGGGTATCTTCCATTCGAAGGCGTCGAGCTTGCCGGTCACGGGGGAGACGGGCTCCCATTCGTCGGAGGTGATGCCGTCGGCCACCCAGACGGGATCGCGCGGGGCGTGCACGGCGCGTGCCAGCCATTCGCGGGCCTTGCCCTGGTCGGCGTTCTGGCCCTCCTCGATCTCGGCCATGAGCATGCACACGCCCTGCGAGGGCTCGGAAGCGCAGAACTGCGCCAATGCGTTGCGCGCCAGGCTCCATTCATAGGCATCGATGGCGGCGCGGGCGAGAACCATGGCGGCGTCCCTGTCCGCGGGCCGCGATCCGATGAGGTCGCGGGCGCGCTTGAGCCGGTCGACGGCAGAGGCGCCGGGGCGCGAATTGGCGAAGAGCGTAGCGATATCGGGGTGCCCGGTCGCGCGCCATACCCGGCGCAACAGGCTCTGCGCCTTGCGCACGTCGTCGCGGTTGGCGAACAGGCGCGCCGCGATCAGCGCGGCAGGTACGAAGTCGGGCTGCAGCTTGAGAGCGGACTGGGCGTGCCCCAGCGCGCCGACCGGGTCGGCGGTTTCCTCGTTGGCCGCGATGGCGGTGTGCAGCACAGCCTGCCTGCGGCGCCTGGCGGCGCGCTCGGCCTTGTTCATCGCCTGCTGGTTGGCGGTCATCGCCAGCGCCTCGTCCCACGCGGCGCGGGCCGTGAGGTCGTCGAACAGCGCGTCCTCCGCCCAGGTGATGCCGGGGGTGAGCTTGACCGCCTTGCGCGCGAAGGTCAGCGCGACGTCGCTGCGTCCCTGTGCCCGCGCCTGCTCGTAGAGTCCCGCGAGCGCCGCCGGAGCGGTCTTGGTGTTGGAGATAAGCGCCCGGTAGTGCTCGCGCGCCGCGCCGAGTTCCCCCAGAGCCAGTTCCGACCGGGCCTCGAGAAGCTGGGCGGCGACATTGTCGGGCAGGCGTGTCTGCGCTTCGCGCGCCAGCGAGCGCGCGTGATGGATGTTGCCGGCCTGAAGGGCGATAAAGCCGTCCGACAGTGCTTCGACGCCCTGGTCGCGCCGGCGCTGGCGCCGGGCGCGGGCCACGCGTTTCGGCGCTTCGATAACGCGCCGGACGATGGCCCAGGCGGCGATGGCAATCAGAACAAGCGCGATGAGCGCGAAGGCCGTGGCACCGAGGCCGGGCTGCATGCGATAGCCCGCCACGTCGATGGTGAGGGTCCCGGGAAGGGCGATCAGCCAGGCGGCAGCGGCGGTGACGGCGAGGCTTAAAAGAACATAGACAATCAGACGCGTCACGAGGCACTCGCGTCCCCGGACGCCGGCTGTTGAGGGGCAAGGGCGGCGGCGCGCGCATCGGCGGCGAAGGACTGGGCACTGGCGAGTGCCGCGATGTCACCGGCCAGCGCGCCGGCCGCGTCCCGCATCGGATCGGGCAGGGCCGTCATGTTGCGTTGCGCGGCGGCGAAGTCGCGGCGCGCGACCGCCGATTCGATGCGGGCGATGGCGGCGTCCGGTCCGTCCCCCGACACGTCGCCGGTGGGGCGGATGGCGAGAAGGGCGCGGGCGCGGTCCATCAGGGTGTCCTGCCAGCCGGCATCCGGATCGCGCGGGCGCGCGGCCAGCATGTCCGGCAGTCGCGCCTCGAGTTCGCGTGCGACGGTTTCCGCTGTCGGCAGGCCATCGGGGGCACCCTGCCGCACGGCATCGGGCACGGCGAGGCCGGGCAGAGCCGCCTGGATGGCGTCGAGCTCGGCGGCATAGCCGCGGCCGCTCAGGATTGCCGATTCGAGCCCCGAAAGGGCGAGGGTCAGCCGGCCGGCGCCGGGTGCCTCGGTTTGCGGCTCGATCCGGCTGGCGATGTCGTCGACGCGGGCGGAAAGCTCGGAGCCGGCGGTTTCCGCCTCGCCGAGCCGTGACTGCAGTGAACTTGCCGTCTCCCGGAGCGTGGCGATGTCGGATTGCAGCGCGTCGAGCGTTTCGGCCATGGCGCCGGCTTCCTCGGAGGTCGCCCCCGATTCCATGGCGTCGATGCGGTTGCTCATCGTGGTGAGGCGCTCTTCAAGCGGCGCCAGGCCGTCTGGCTCGGCCTCCGCGATTTGCGTTTCGAGCTGGGAGAGGCGGGCGGCGAGGTCGTCGCTATTGCCGGTGCTGGCTTCTACGCTCGATTCGAGGCCGGTCACGCGTTCCTCGAGCGCGGCGATACCCGGTCCGGCCGTGTCCGCAGGTTGCGGCCAGTACCCGAGAACGGCGACCCCGTAGGCAAGTGCCGCGCCGACGATCGCACCCCCGACTGCGCCGGCCGCGATGGGTGCAACGGGTGTGGGATCCGGTTCGGCCTTTCGGGCGCCGTCGCTGCCCGACCCGGCTGAACTGCCTGACGACGCTGTACCCTGCTTTTCCGCTCCGCTACCGCCGGTCTTGCTCGACTGCCCTGGCGAGCCGGTATCCGCCTTGCTGCCCCCGGCGGTCTTCTGCGAAGTCTTGCTCGTGCCGGAGGTGGTTCCGGCGCCGGCGTTCTCGGCTTTTCCCGATGCGGCGTCTGTGCCCGAGGCGGCCCTGGACTTGTCCTGCGCGGTGTCTTGCGTCCCGGCGCCGGCCTTGTCCGTGTTCGTTTCGCTGTCGGCGCCGTCCTGCTTGCGGGCCGAGCCTTCGAGGACGGGCGGCTTGACCGGTCCGGATTTGCGTGTCGCCATCTAACAAGCCCTCATCATTATATGGTCCAGCTTACCCGATTTGCGCGCGGGCGAAAGACAGGGCGAGCGCCATCATCGCTTCCTCGCTTGGATAATCGGCGAGGGCGACCCGGGTAAACCCCTCGCCCAGGAGCGGTTCGGCGACATTGTCCGACAGGCATAGCATGGCGAGCCCCGCGCGCTGGTCGTGCGTCAGCACACTCCCTGCCAACCCCACGAATGTGGCGGCAGTACGTCGCGAGTAAAGGCTGACCGCGCCGATGGTTCCCTCCCGCAGCCCGGTGGCGATGGCGGGCGCGAGGGTTTCGGCGGGGGCCATCTCGTAGACGTGAACGGTGTGCACCGAAATGCCGGCCGGGGCCAGGGCCGTGGTGAGGTCGCGGGCGGTATGCCGGGCAGCCGGGTAGAAGACCGGGCCAACCGGCGCGCGGTCGCGGATGAGCGCGGCGAGGGCTTCGACGTCGCCGCCGGCGCTGGTGACGTTGGCGAAGCCGGCATTGCGGGCATGGCTGGCCGTGCGGTCGCCGACGGTGAACACCGGCAGGTGCAGATAGGGGGTCAGCCGCCCGCCCTCCTCGAGTGCGCGCAGGGCGTTGGCGCTGGTCAGCGCCACGCCGCCAAGGGCATCGGGGGTGGGCAGGGACGCGGGTACGGGGTGCATTTCCAGCAAGGGCGCGCGGACGGGATCGAGCCCCAGCGCGTCCAGCCGTGCGGCGGTGTCGGCGGCGTCCGGTTCGGCCCGGGTGACGAGGATGCGCGGGCGACCCGTCACGACACCCACGTCTTGAGTTTCTCGATGAAGGCGGGCCCGGCCATCTCGCGCAGGCGCTGCCCCAGCGTCGCGCCCACCCCTTCGCTTTCCGCGGCGGCGCCGGAGACCTCGGCCTCGTAGACCTCGCTGCCGTCGGGGGCCAGGATCTGGCCGAAAAGGGAGATCTGCGCGCCAATATGCCGGCTCAACACGCCCACCGGCGTGCGGCAGGAGCCGTCGAGTTCGGCGAGGAAGGCGCGCTCCGCGACGATGGCCGCCCGTGTGTCGGGATCGTTGAGCGGCTGGACGAGCGCGAAACCGTGCGGATCGTCCTCGCGCAGCTCGATGCCGATGGCGCCCTGCGCGGGCGCGGGCGGGAACTGCTCGGGATCGAGAAAGCTCGTGGCCTTGTCGGCCATGTCGGTGCGCTTGAGGCCCGCCGCCGCGAGAAGCGTGGCATCGGCCACCCCGTTCCGGAGCTTTTCGAGGCGCGTGCCGACATTGCCGCGGAACTCGACCACCTGGATATCGGGGCGCAGGCGCTGCATCTGGGCACGCCGGCGGATCGAGGAGGTGCCCACGATTGCGCCCTCGGGCAGGTCTTCGGGTGTCTCGGCGGTGAACGAGATGAAGGCGTCGCGCACGTCCTCGCGCGGCAGGAAGACCGGCATGATCAGCCCGTCGGGCAGGAGTGTCGCCATGTCCTTGGCCGAATGCACGGCCATGTCGATGTCGCCGGCCTTCAGGCGCTCCTCGATCTCCTTGGAGAACAGGCCCTTGCCGCCGATCTCGTGCAGGGGCCGGTTGTCCTTCTGCGTGCGGTCGCCGGCGGTCGAGACGGGAACGATCTCGATCTCGAAGGCGTCGGGGCCGTGCACGCCCTGCAAGCGGCGGGCGACTTCCTCGGCCTGGGCGCGGGCCAGCGGTGAGCCGCGCGTGCCGATTCTGAGGCGGGACGTGCTTGCAGATTGCAATGTGCTGTCCTCCATTGTACGCCCATGAGGCGGATTTGAACCTGATGACAAGGCCATAGACCCTTCGCCGTGACCGAGCAAGCGCCCACCCTGATATTGGGTATCGAGACGAGCTGCGACGAAACCGCCGCGGCGGTCGTGATGCGCGACGGCGACGGGCGCGGCACGATCAGGGCCAATGTCGTGCGCTCGCAGATCGACGAGCACCGCGCCTATGGTGGGGTCGTGCCCGAACTGGCCGCCCGCGCACATGTGGTGCATCTCGACCATATCATTCAAGCCGCGCTGGACGAGGCCGGCGTTGGTTTCACCGATCTCGACGCGGTGGCGGCGACGGCGGGGCCGGGGCTCATCGGCGGGGTGCTGGTGGGGCTGACCATGGCCAAGGCGCTGGCGGCAGCGCACGATCTGCCGCTGATCGCGGTCAACCATCTCGAGGCGCATGCGCTGACGGCGCGGCTGACCAATGGTGTCGCTTTTCCCTATCTCATGCTGCTCGTCTCGGGCGGGCACAGCCAGTTCGTTCTCGTGCGCGGGGTGGGCGCCTACGAACGCTGGGGCACGACCATCGACGATGCGCTGGGGGAGGCCTTCGACAAGGTGGCCAAGCTGCTGGACCTCGGCTACCCCGGCGGGCCGCTCGTCGAGGCGTGGGCCGCAAAGGGCGATCCGGCGCGCTTCGCCTTTCCGCGCCCGCTGCTGAGGGAAGCGCGGCTCGATTTTTCGTTTTCCGGGCTCAAGACGGCCGTGCGGTTGGCGGCGGAGAAGGCCGCGCCGCTCACCGAGACCGATATTGCCGATATCTGCGCGAGTTTTCAGGCGGCGGTGACCGATGTGGTGACCGCGCGGGCGGCGGCGGCGCTGGAGAAATTCGCCGAAGCGGAGCCGGATGTGACGCCGCATCTTGTCGTTGCGGGCGGGGTTGCCGCCAATACCGCGATTGCCGCGGGGCTCAAAGGCGTCGCCGGGGCGGCGGGCGCCCGGCTCGTGGTGCCTCCGCCGGCGTTGTGCACGGACAATGGCGCCATGGTCGCCTGGGCCGGCGCCGAGAGGCTGGCGCTTGGCGGGCGCGATGCATTGAGCGTGCCCGCGCGGGCACGCTGGCCGCTCGAGGACGACGACATGGCCGTCGGAGCGAACGCATGAGGGCTGTGCACGTCATCGGTGCGGGCGCCTGGGGCACGGCGCTGGCACAAGCCGCCGCGCTGACCGGGCGCGAGGTGACGCTCGTCGCGCGGCATGCCGAGGTGGCCGGGGCCATCAACGCCGGGCACCGCAATCCGGGCTATCTCGGGGATCAGGCGCTGTCCGAAGCCGTCACGGCGCGTACCGACGCGGCGACGCTCGAGCAGGCCGATATCGTGATGATGGCGGTGCCGGCGCAAACGACACGCGCGACGCTCGCCGCCCTCGGGGCGGACCGGCTCGCCGGCAAGCCGGTGGTGTTGTGCGCCAAGGGGCTCGAGGCGGAAACCCTGGCGCGCCAGAGCGAAATCCTGGGGGCGATTGCGCCGCAGGCGCTGCCGCTCGTGCTGTCGGGGCCGAGTTTCGCCGCCGATGTCGCGGCGGGGCGGCCGACGGCGGTGACGCTGGCCGGGACGGATCCGGCCATGACCGAAAAGGTCGCGGCGGCGCTGGCGGGGCCGCATTTCCGGCCCTATGCCGCGGGCGATCTCGTCGGCGTCGAGCTGGCGGGCGGCCTCAAGAATGTCTATGCGCTGGCCTGCGGTGCCGTCGAGGGCGCCGGGCTGGGGCTGTCGGCCCGTTCGGCGCTGATCGCGCGCGCCTATGCGGAGATGTCGCGGCTGGTGAACCGGCTCGGCGGGCAGGCGGCGACGCTGACCGGGCTTGCCGGGCTCGGGGACCTAGCGCTGAGCTGCACCTCGGAACAGTCGCGCAACTACCGGTTCGGCGTCGAGTTGGGGCGCGGGCGTACGCCGGCGGACATCGAGGCGGGGGGATCGGGGCTGGCCGAAGGCGTCAAGACGGCACCGGCGGCCATGGCGCTGGCGCAGAGTCTCGATGTGGATACCCCCCTGATCGGGGCGGTGACCCAGCTGCTCAGCGGGGCGACGCGGATCGATACCATCGTGGCGGGGCTGATGACCCGGCCGCTCAAACGCGAAGAGGAGAGCTGAATGCTTTATGCCATCGTGGCGCACGACAAACCCGACGCGCTCGATATCCGGCTGGATACGCGCCAGGCCCATCTCGCCTATCTCAAGGGGTTCGGCGAGGCTCTGGTGGCGGCGGGGCCGTTTCTCGACGCCGAGGAGCAGCCCTGCGGGAGCCTGGTGATCTTCAAGGCCGAAAGCATGGCCGAGGCCGAGACCATCGCGGCGCGCGATCCCTACGCGGAGGCGGGGCTGTTCGCGACGGTCGAGGTGAAACGCTGGAACTGGGCGATCAACGCGCCCGAGGAGCTTTAGGAACCATGGCATACTGGCTGTTCAAATCCGAGCCGAGCACTTGGGGCTGGGAGCACCAGGTGAACAAGGGCGCGCCCGAGGAATGGGACGGAGTGCGCAACTACGCGGCGCGCAACTTCATGCGCGAGATGAAGGTGGGGGAGCTGGGATTCTTCTACCATTCGGTCAACGAGAAGCAGATCGTGGGCATCGTGCGGGTCGCGGCGGAAGCGCATCCCGATTCGACCACCGACGATGCGCGCTGGGAATGCGTCGACGTCGAGGCGCTGGAACCCATGCCGCGTCCGGTGACGCTCGACGAGATCAAGAATACCCCGGAGTTGAGCGAGATGGCGCTCGTCAAGCTCTCGCGCCTGTCGGTGCAGCCGGTCACGGACGAGGAGTGGCGGATTGTTTGCAGGATGGGCGGACTGGAGACGCGCTGAGGGCGCGCACAGCCCCCAATGCGGTATCCGCTTGTTCCCGCTGTGCTATGCAGGCATATTTTCCCCGCGGCCCGGCGCCTGACCCGGGCGTTTGCGAGGGGGATACAATGATACATTTCGACGTGAACTGGATCGCCGTGATCCTGGCGGCGGTGGCGAGCATGGCGCTCGGCATGGCCTGGTACATGGGGCTGGCCAAGCAGTGGATGGCGGCGCTCGGCAAGACCGAGGAGGAGATCAAGGCCGGCAGCAGCGCCGTGCCCTTCGTGTGGGCGGCGATCTGCCAATTGGTGATGGCCTATTTCCTGGCGCTTCTCACCCCGATGCTGATGGACGGCGTGACCGTCTACGGCGCGATGCTGGTGGGCGTTCACATGTGGCTCGGGTTCATCGTCACCTCGATGATCCTCAACCACCGCTACCAGGGCCAGAAATGGTCGCTCACCGTCATCGACGGCGGCTATCTGCTCGGCGTGATGCTCGTGCAGGGGGTCGTGATCGGGCTGTTCGGGTAGGCTTCGAGCGGCTCCGGGCCTGAACCCTAGAAGTCGGACGCGACGCCCTTGACCTCCCAGTCGCCGAAGCGCGCGGGGTCGAGGCCGCCGCGGCCTTGAAGTTCGCGCGGGGCGTCGCTGGTCCTGCTGTCGATACCGGCTCGGCGCCGGGCCGCCTCGGCACGCGCCCGCTCGGCCGTGTCGGGCGACGGGCGCTTGGCGTCACCGCGTCTTTTGGCGGCTCTGTCGGTTTCGCTCATGTGATCACAAACCGTTTCACGAGGGGCTTCGGAGCCCTTGTTTCCGCCCCGATCAGACACCATCATAAATGCACTT
>CAZNHG010000130.1:0-5149 GCA_964572555.1 uncultured Devosiaceae bacterium
ACCTGCGCAACCCGATCGAGATGCAGGAAGTCACCACGCATTTCGACGGTTCGGGCTTCAAGGTGTTCGCCGGCCAGATCGCAAGCGACCCGAACGTCCAGGTGTGGGGTATTCCCGCGCCCGGCGGTGGCAGCCGGGCGTTCTGCGATCGCATGAACTCCTGGGCGCAGGGCGAAGGCCAGCCGGGGCTCGGATACATCTTCTTCCGCGACGGCGAGGGTGCGGGTCCGGTTGCCAAGAATATCGGTGAAGAGCGCACGGCCGCCATCCGCGACCAGCTCGGCCTCAAGGATGGCGACGCGGTGTTCTTCGTATGCGGCCTGCCGGCCAAGTTCGTCGACTTCGCCGGCCAGGCACGTATCAAGGTCGGCCAGGATCTCGAGTTGATCGACACCGAACGGTTCGAGCTGTGCTGGATCGTCGACTTCCCCATGTTCGAGTGGGACGACGAGGAGAAGAAGGTCGAGTTCTCGCACAACCCGTTCTCGATGCCGCAGGGCGGGCTGGAGGCGCTGGAGAACGAGGATCCGCTGACGATCAAGGCGTTCCAGTACGACCTCGTGTGCAACGGTTACGAGCTGGCCTCGGGCGCCATCCGCAACCACAAGGTCGAGATCATGCGCAAGGCGTTCGGCCTGTGCGGTTATGGCGAGGATGTGCTCGCGGAGTCGTTCGGTGGCATATGGCGTGCCCTTCAGTACGGCGCGCCGCCGCACGGAGGCCTCGCGGCGGGTATCGAGCGGATCGTCATGCTGATCCAGGGGGAGCATAACCTGCGCGAGGTCACGGCGTTCCCGATGAACCAGCAGGGCGAGGACCTGTTGCTCGGTGCACCGACGGCGCCGACCGCGCGGCAGTTGCGCGAGCTTCATCTGCGGCTGAATCTCGACGCCAAGAAGGACGGCTGACCGGGACGGGTCGCGGCGCGTCCGCGGCCTGTTTGACAGGTGCTGCCGGTCCAGTTCCCAGCCTACGAAGTAATCCTGACCTCCAGCAGCAGGATTTTAGCTGGACGGGGCCCGAGAATCGTTTGACGCTTCATCATGGTAGACATCGAAGCGGACGGTCCGGGCATACGGGAGATATCTCCGCGTTTCCGGAAGGGTTCGCGCGTCGTGTGCCGGGGGCTTTAAGCGCACTTTAAAGCAGGTGTGGTAATTGACCTCGGCTTGGAACACAGCCGGGACCGCCAGGTGAAAGTTCGCTTGTCACACATATTGATCGTTCTCGGCGCGCTGGTGGCGTTTCTGCCGGTGCTGGCGGTCGATTTCGTGCTCGACCGCTATGTTGCCGGGCATGAGACGGCTCGGCTCGAGGAAGACGCGGCGGCCATTGCCGACGAGACGCAATATGCCGTCTACAGCGGCATCGCCGCGATCGGCAGTATCCGGAACGACAGCCCGTCGCTATGCACGCCGACCTTCCTCGACAACGTCGCGGGCGCACTACAGCGCTCGGTTTATCTCAAGCAGGTGCTCGTCGCCAATCGCGACGGCGTGCAGTACTGCGACGGCTACGACACCGAAGTCGACTATACCGAGCTGTCGCGCGAATTGAGCGTTCCCGGCAACGACGCGACGGTGCGCGTGGTGCAGATGGCGGGAGAGGACATGCCCAGCCTGATGATCACGCAGCTCATCGGCTCCAATCGGACCATGTCCGCCTTCGTCCATGTCAGCCCGCGCCTGGTCGACGGACTCCCCGACAATCTCGCCGATGCCGCGTTATTGACGATGAAGCTCACGAGTGGCGCGGATATCGTGACGCTGGGGGACTCGACGATCGCGGACCAGGGGGGCGGAGCGGGCGACTACCTGCACGCGCGGGCTGTCGCCGAGGCCTTGCCGCTGGCGGTCGAAATCTACGTGCCGTTCGATGCCGTGCGGGCGGAATACGGTGATCTGGACCTGATGATCACGCTCGCCGCCGCCGCTATGGGCGCGGCTTTCCTGATCCTTGCGCTGCACTACCTGCGCAATGCGCGCCTGCCGGCGTACGACATCGAGCGGGCGATCAACAATGGCGAGATCGAGCCGCACTACCAGCCGATCATGAACACCGCCACCGGCGAGCTGGCCGGCTGCGAGGTTCTGGTGCGCTGGCGCAAGCGCGACGGCAAGCTGGTGTCGCCGGGCGTGTTCATCGACTACGCCGAGGCATCGGGCCTGGCGCTGCCCATGACGCTCAAGATCATGGAACGCGTGCGTGACGATCTGGCGGAGGTGTGCGCCGAGGTGCCGGACCTCAAGGTCGGCATCAACCTGTTCGAGGGGCATTTCCGCGACACCCGGATCGTCGAGGACGTGCAGGCGATCTTCGAGGGCAGCGCGCTCGGCTATCGCCAGCTCGTCTTCGAGATCACCGAGCGCCGGCCCCTGCAGAACCAGCATGCGACCAGCAGCGTTCTCGGCGGCCTGCATGCCCTGGGGTGCCGGATCGCGCTGGACGATGCCGGGACGGGGCATTCGAACCTCGAATACATGCAGACGCTGGGTATCGACATTCTCAAGATCGACCGGGTGTTCGTCGACATGATCTCCGAGGACGTCGAGAGTGTGCCCATTCTCGACGGACTGATCGACATGGCGTCCAATATCGGGCTCGACGTGGTCGCCGAGGGGGTGGAGACCGAGACACAGGCCATCTATCTGCGCCGCCGCGGTGTCTACGAGGCGCAGGGTTTCCTCTTCGCCCCGGCGCTCGCCCGCGATTCCTTCGTCGAATTGGCCAAGGCGCTCAATGTCACCGAGGCGGAGCCGTCCTCGATCGACGCCGCGTCCCAGGCGCTGAACCGGCGGAAACCGTCGGACAATGCGGCGGCCTGACACCTGAACGGGGGTAAATGCCCCTCCCGCTCTTTCATTTGCCCGCAAATAGTGGCACCTAGTCTTCCAAAATCGTGAGGGGACGTCATGTCGAGTGAGTTGTCCGAGCAGCAGAAGGCCCTGCGCGAAGCGGCGCTGCATTTCCACCAGTATCCCAAGCCCGGCAAGGTGGAGATTACTCCGACCAAGCCGCTGGGTAACCAGCGCGACCTTGCGCTCGCCTACTCGCCCGGTGTCGCCGCACCCTGCGAGGAGATAGCGGCCGACCCTGAAAAGGTGACGGCGTATACGTCGCGCGGCAATCTGGTAGCCGTGATCTCCAACGGCACGGCGGTTCTCGGCCTGGGGAACATCGGTGCGCTCGCCTCCAAGCCCGTGATGGAGGGCAAGGCGGTTCTGTTCAAGAAGTTCGCCGGGATCGACGCCATCGACATCGAGGTGGACGAGACGGACCCGCAGAAGTTTATCGAGGTGGTGCGGCCGCTCGAGCCGACCTTCGGCGGCATCAATCTCGAGGACATCAAGGCGCCCGACTGCTTCGAGATCGAGGAGCAGCTGCGCGAGCGCATGGACATTCCGGTCTTCCACGACGATCAGCACGGCACGGCGATCATCGCCGCGGCGGCGGTTCTCAACGGGCTGCGGCTGGCCGGCAAGAGCCTCGACGAGGTCAAGATCTGCACCTCCGGCGCCGGGGCGGCGGCGATCGCGTGCCTGAACCTGCTGATGAGCATGGGCGCCAAACGCGAGAATATCTGGGTCGCCGACCGCGATGGACTGGTGACCACGGGGCGTGACGCGCCGATGGATCGCTGGCGCGCCGCGTTCGCGCAGGAGTCGGAGGCAGCGACGCTTGCCGACGTCATGGAAGGCGCGGACATCTTTCTCGGCCTGAGCGCCGCCGGCGTTCTCAAGCCGGAAATGCTCAAGACCATGGCGCCGAACCCTTTGATCATGGCGCTGGCCAACCCCACGCCGGAGATCATGCCCGAGCTCGCCAAGGAGGTGCGCCCGGACGCCATGGTGTGCACGGGCCGGTCGGACTATCCGAACCAGGTCAACAACGTGCTGTGCTTCCCGTTCCTGTTCCGCGGCGCGCTCGACGTCGGGGCGACCGTGGTGAACGAGGAGATGAAGATGGCGGCGGTCGAGGCCATCGCTCAGCTCGCGCACGAGCCGGCGCTGGAGGTGTCCTCGACCGGCGACACGACCTTCGGGGCCGAGTACCTGATCCCGAACCCGTTCGACCAGCGCCTGATCCTGCGGATCGCGCCGGCGGTGGCCAAGGCGGCAATGGCGAGCGGGGTGGCGCTGCGCCCGATAGAGGACTTCGAGGCGTACCACGACCGCCTCAATCGCTTCGTCTTCCGCTCCGGCATGGTGATGAAGCCGCTTGTCGAACAGGCACAGGGCGGAGGCAAGCGTATCGCCTTTGCCGATGGCGAGGACGAGCGCGTGCTGCGCGCGACGCAGGTTCTCCTGGAAGAAGGGCTCGCCAAGCCGATCCTCATCGGCCGTCCGTCGGTGATCGAGAGCCGCATCCAGCGGTTCGGTCTGACGCTCAACCCGGGAACGGATTTCGAGGTCATCAACCCCGAGGACGATCCGCGCTATCGCGAATATGTTTCGCTGTTCCACTCGCTGGTGGGGCGGAGCGGGGTGACGCCGGATACCGCCCGCACCATCGTGCGCACCAACACCACCGTCATCGGCGCGCTGGCCGTGCGGCGCGGGGAGGCGGATGCGCTGATCTGCGGGTTGCAGGGGCAGTACATCAAGCATGTTCGCGACATCAAGTCGGTGATCGGGCTGGCGCCGGGCGTGCAGGACGTGTCGGCGCTGTCCATGCTGATCATGCAGCGCGGCGTGTTTTTCCTTGCCGATACCTATGTCGCGCTCGACCCGACTGCGGACGAGGTGGTCAACATCACGCTGCAGGCGCGCGACCATCTCAAGCGCTTCAACATCGAGGCACGGGCGGCGCTTCTGAGCTACTCCAACTTCGGCTCACGCAACGGCGATACCGCCTTCAAGATGCGTGACGCCTATCAGAAGTTGCGGCGCGTGGCGCCCGACCTGATCGTCGAGGGGGAGATGCAGGGCGACCTGGCGCTCAATCCGGACCTGCTGGAGCGCTACGTCCCGGATACCGTTTTGCACAGCGAGGCGAACCTTCTGGTGTTCCCGAATCTCGAATCCGCCAACCTTTCCATGACTTTGCTCAAGGAAATGAACAACGCGCTTTCGGTCGGGCCGATCCTGATGGGGCCGCAAAGCCCGGCGCACATCCTGGCACCGTCGGTGACGAGCCGCGGTATCGTCAA
>CAZNHG010000130.1:5249-8439 GCA_964572555.1 uncultured Devosiaceae bacterium
GGTGTAGCCCTTGAGGGCGCCGTTGACGACGTAGTCGAGGATGTCGGTCACCTGCTCGGGCGTCTCGATGACCGCGAGGGCGGCGGCGTCGACTTCCTTGAGGGCGTGCTGGTGTTCCGCCGGGTGCATGACCACGAGGGACTTGCCGAGCGCGGCGGCGTAGCCTGCGTCGAAGGCGGCGTTCCACTGCTTGTATTTTTCGCCGAAGCGCACGACAACGACGTCGGCATCCTCGATGAGGGTGCGCGTGCGGATGGCGTTGAGGCGGGCGCCCTTGTTGTCGTGCCAGAACTTGTTCTCCTCCGCGCCCATGATGGTGACCCCGCAGTCGTCGGAGGCGGGGTGGTCGGTCACGGGGGCGGAGAAGTTGACGGGCAGGCCGCGCGCGGCCGTGTCCGAGACGATCCGGTCGCGCCAGTCGGAGTGGATTTCACCCGACAGGTACACATTCCAGGTTCTGGTCATGCCGGATCAGGCTTCGCTCTTGGCGACGATTCCCTTCTCGCTGAGGAAATCCTGGAGTTCGCCGTTCTGGAACATCTCGCGGATGATGTCGGCGCCGCCGATGAACTCGCCCTTCACATAGAGCTGGGGGATGGTCGGCCAGTTCGTGTAGTCCTTGACGCCCTGGCGCAGTTCGTCGCTCTCGAGAACGTTGGCGCTGTCATACTTGACCCCGAGATAGTTCAGAATCTGCACGACCTGGCCGGAGAAGCCGCACTGCGGGAAGTCGGGCGAGCCCTTCATGAAGAGGAACACGTCGTTGGACTTCACGGAGTTGTCGATAAAGGCGTTGATGTCGCTCATGTGAGGTACCTCGTGTTGGCCGGGGTCAAGGCCCGGAAACCGTTTCCCGATAGATATGTTATCGGCCCGGCGATGTCGAGGGTGGGCGGATTGCATTACGTCAGGCGGATGCTGTCATGCGGGCGGCGACCCAGGGATGGCCAGTAAAATCGGCCAGCTCGTCATAAAGAACCGCCTCCCAACCGTGAGCGGTGGCCGCCTTGACGATCTCCGGCGTGTCGTCGAAGAGGAGCGGGGGCTCCGCGCCCGGCGCGATGCGGGCGTCGACAGCCTCGAAAAAGCGCTTGTCGGGCTTGGTAGCGCCAAGGCGCGCGGCATAGAACATGTCGCGGAAATAGGTGCGCAGGCCGAGCGTGGTCCACAGGTAGTAGGCGCGCACGTGCTCCTGATTGGTGGCGAGATAGAGTTGCGCGTCGGCTGCGTCGCGGAAGGTGTCGATGGCGTCGAGAAGGGGCTGGTTGAGATTGCCGTCGCGCTCAAGCCAATAGGCAAGGAAGTCGAGGGGTGAGCCGTCATAGCCCAGGTCGGGGAGGCGCCGTTCAAGTTCGGCGATCAGCGGCCTGTCGCCGGGGAGGACATGCTCGAGAAACGTCGCATGGATGAAATGGGCGGCGAAATCGGCGCGGGCGACGCCCATGTCCTGCTCCAGTTCGATATCCCATGGATTGCGGCGCTCCGGCCTGGCATGCCAGCCATTGACCAGGACGCCGTCGATATCGAAAAGCACTGCGCGCATGAATCCCTCCCTATCGAATCGCTCAAAAATGGGAACCTAAGGCGTTTCGTTCATTGGCGGAACGGAGCGTTCTATTCCTTCCCCCCTGTGGGGAGGGTGGCCCGGCAAAGCCAGGTCAGGTGGGGGTGCCACACGACGGGCCTAAGTGCTCGTAGCATATTCCGGCTTTTTGATTGGCCCAGTCGGGCCGACCCCCACCCTCGATCCCTCCCCGCAAGGGGGAGGGAGGGGAAGTGGAGCTTACAACTCCTTGGCGAGCACAACGACGGGCAGAACGAGGCCGCCACGGGTCTTGTGCTCGTCCGTGTGGACGGGTGCGTAGCCGTGGGCCTCGTAAAAGCCGCGGCCGGGCAGGCTGCTGACGATCTCGGAGCGGGTGATGCCGCGTTCGCGCAGGGCGTTTTCGCCGTGGGCGAGCAGGGCCGCGCCAATGCCTTCGCCCTGGCGGTCGGGGTCGACATACATACCCTTGATACGCGCGGCATCCCAACTGCAGAAGCCGACGGGCTTGCCGGTTTCGTTCGTGGCGACGGCGATAATCTCGCCGTTTGCGACGGCGTTGGCATAGCCATCGGCGGTCAACTGGCCGGCCCAGCTTTCAAGCTCGGGGCCGGTATAGGAGGTATTGCCCGAGGCTATGATGGCGCGGCGATGCAGGTCGGCGAGGGCTTCGCCGTCTTCATTCCGAAAGAGCCGGATCGCCGGCGCGGGCATCAGTCGGGCGCGCTGGTCTGCAACGCGAGGGCGTGCAAAAGGCCGCCCATTTCGCCCTTGAGGGCGGCATAGACCATCTGATGCTGCTGGACGCGGGACTTGCCGCGGAATTGTTCGGAAACCACGCTCGCCGCGTAGTGGTCGCCGTCGCCGGCGAGATCGCGGATCTCGACCGTGGCGTCGGGTAAGGCGGCCTTGATCAGATGTTCGATTTCGGCAGCATCCATTGCCATGAAGGCGTTTCTCCCTGTCGGTTGTTTATTCGGCGGCGGCCAGTTCGTTCTGCATGTAGCCGGGGAACCAGCTTTCATGCGCCGCCGTCAATTGTGCCACAGATATGGCACGCGCATCGCCCAGCTTCAACTCGGGTCCGCCGGTCGAGCCGATCCACACCGCGTTGACGCCGGCGGCGGCGGCCTTGTCGATGAGGCCCGGCGTGTCCTCGCGGCGGGCGGTGAGAACGTAGCGGCCCTGATCTTCGCCGAAGAACACGGCGGCCGGGCTGGCGGTGTGATTGGGCGAGATCGCGGCGCCGATACCGGAGGCCATGGCCATTTCCGCCAGGGTGACGCCGAGGCCGCCGTCGGAGCAGTCGTGCACGGCGGTGGCGATGCCGGAGCGGATGAGGCCGCGGACGAGATCGCCGGCGGCCTTTTCGGCGCCTAGGTCGACGTAGGGGGCGGGGCCGTCGGTACGGCCGAGGATTTCGGCGAGGTAGACGGACTGGCCGATATGGTTGCCCCAGCTATCCGGCGCGCCGACGAGAATGATCGCGTCGCCTTCCGCGGCGAAGCCGATGCGGGCCATGCGGGCGCGGTCGGGGATGAGGCCGACACCGGCGATGGTGGGCGTCGGCAGGATCCCGACACCGTTCGTCTCGTTGTAGAGCGAGACGTTGCCGGAGACGATGGGGAAGCCGAGGGCGGCGCAGGC
>CAZNHG010000131.1:0-8437 GCA_964572555.1 uncultured Devosiaceae bacterium
AGTATCACTTCCTGCCCATGGCCATCCGCTACGACGGCAAGGCGGCCGCCGAGGGCCACGGCTTTCAGGCGCATGTGGGGCCGATGCGCTCGCAATCGCGCGGGGAGGTGACGCTGACCTCGGCCGATCCCAAGGCCGACCCGCGCATATTCTTCAACTACATGTCCCACGAGCAGGACTGGGTCGATTTCCGCCGCTGCATCCGCATCACCCGCGAGATCTTCGCGCAGGGCGCCTTCGATGAATATCGCGGCAAGGAAATCCTGCCCGGCGCGGACGCGCAAAGCGACGAGGAACTCGACGCCCATATCCGCGCGCATGCGGAGAGCGCCTATCACCCCTGCGGTACGTGCCGGATGGGGCGGGCCGACGACCCCGGCGCGGTGGTTGATCCCGAATGCCGGGTGATCGGGGTTGAGGGGCTGCGCGTCGCCGACAGCTCCATCTTCCCGCGCATTACCAACGGCAATCTCAACGGCCCCTCGATCATGGTGGGCGAGAAGGCTTCCGACCACATTCTCGGGCGCACGCCGTTGCCGCGCGACAACGCGGTGCCGTGGATCAACCCGCGCTGGCAGGAATCCGACCGGTAGCATCAGCGCGCATCCCCCGCAGTCAACGAGGTTTCGTCATGGCGTCCCACACGATCTGGTGGTTCAACTTCTCGGGCTGGATCCTGTTCACCCTCTCGGCCCTCGCGTTCCTTTGGGGTGCCGTGGCGGCGGGCGATGCCGTCGCGATACTGGCGAGCGTGCTGTTCCTGGTTGCCTGCACCGTCTTCCTGATCCCGGTATGGGCGCAGCGGCCCGGCCGACGGGAATAGCCCGGCTCACCGCCATGGGGTGGACGCGGGTGGCGGAACACTCCATATGTGACAGGTATTGGAAACCGGCCCCTTCCAGGAACCATGGAGACACCATGAACTGCTATCCCGAGTCCGGCCCCGCTCGCGTCAATCCGCTGCATATGCGGTGGCGCCCGGCCGGCATGCGGACGGCGTAGGGGCGGCGCCGGACATGTCATCAATCAATCCGCGTCCCGAACACGGGGACGAGTCCATCGATGCACGCCAGGCTTTTCGCGACGCCATGGCGCGCGTTGCCTTCTCGGTCAGCGTGGTCACCACCGACGGTGTGGCGGGCCGCGCGGGCATGACCGCGACGGCCCTGTCGTCGGTCTCGATCAACGGCCCCCAACCGGTGCTTCTGGTCAGCCTCAGCGCCGCCGCCCGCACGACGAAGGCGATTCTCGAGAACGGCGTTTTCTGCGTGAACGTCCTGTCCGAGCACAGCAGTGCGCTGGCGGACAGTTTCGCCGGGCGCGCCGGAGCCGATGGCCACCATCGGTTCGATGGTGCCGAGTGGACCGCGCTCGAAACCGGTTCACCGGCGCTCGTCGGCGCCGTGGCGCAGTTCGACTGCCGGGTGGAGAGCGTGACGTTAGTGGACGATCACAGCATCGTTTTCGGGCGTGTCGTTGCAAGTGCGATTCCCGAGGACGTCAGGCCGCTGGTACACTGGCACCGCTCCTACGGCCGGCTCGGGGACTGACGCCGCCAGTCCGCGCTGCTTGTCTCCGCCCCGGTAAGGGATTAGATCGTCGGGCGATTAATCTAAATCGCCCGACGATCCAGATTCCTAGTGGTCGCGCCGGTTAAGCGAAAAACCGGGTTCCACTTTTTCGCCTGGCGCTCTAGGCTGGCGGTGCAAAACCGGGTTGGCAAACGATGCAGATCACTAAGCAGACGAATTACGCCCTGCGCGCGCTGGTCTATTGCGCCGCCAACGCCCCGCGGCACTGCCGCGTGGCGGACATTGCGCATGCCTACGGCGTCTCGGAGCTGTCGCTGTTCAAGTACATCAAGCCGCTGGTGGACGGCGGTCTGCTGGAGACGGTGCGTGGCCGGCATGGCGGGATCAGGCTGGCGCGTCCGGCCGAGACCATCAGCATGCGCGAGGTGGTGGAGACCACCGAGGAAAGCTTCGCGCTCGCCGAGTGCTTCGAGGAGGGGGCGGATTGCCCCCTCGTCGGCAATTGCGACATCAATGCCGCGCTCGCCGAGGCGCTGCACGCCTTTCTCGAGGTGCTGGCGCGCTATTCCGTCGCTGATCTTGCCGAGCGTCAGTCCCTGTTGCGCGATCTTCTCGCCATTCCCGATGCGGACGGGCAGGTCTCCGCTTCCGCGTGAGCGCGGTCCGGCCTTAGCGCGGCAACCCAGGTCTATGCGCCGTTCGGCGCCACGGCCTTGCGATAGAGGTGCCAGGTGGCGTGCCCCAGCGCGGGGATGACGATCAGCAGGCCGATGAACACCGGGATCATTGCTGCCGCCATCAGAACGGCGATGATCAGGCCCCAGAACGCGACGGGCACGGGATTTGCCGCCGCCACGCGGAACGATGTCTCGATGGCTGCGCCGATGCTGGCGTGGCGGTCGAGCAGCATCGGGAAGGCGACGACCGTCGCGCACAGCACAAAGGCGGCGAACAGGAAGCCCACGAGATTGCCGACGACGATCATCGCCCAGCCCTGCGGCGTGGTTAGCGCCATCGCCGCCAGCGTCAGCAGCGAGTCGGGCACGTCGTCGCCGAATAGCGCCATGTAGATGCCTTGCGCGACGGCCAGCCAGACGACGAACACGGCCAGCAGCATGAGGCCCAGCCCCAGAATGCCGGGCAGGGTGCGCCCGTTCAGCGCCTCGAGCCCGTGCTGCCACGAGGTGTCGAGCCCCAGCTCGCGCCGCCGGCTGATCTCATAGAACACCAGTGCCACGAGCGGGCCGAGAAGCGCGAAGCCCGAGGCGATCGGGTAAAGAAGCGGCAGGATATTCTGCCCCGAGACCCAGAACGCAACGACGATCATCACCACCGGATAGATGAGTGCGACGAGCGCGTAGTGCGAAGGCTGTTCCCTGAAATCGGCAAACCCGCGGCGCACGCAATCGGTGACGTCGCGTGTGGTGATCTTGCGGATTTCGGGGATATCGGCGTGCTCGGCCATTCCGGCCGGTGTATCGATATGGGATTGGGCCATAACCGTTCCTCCCGTCAACAAGCCGTTTCAGGGCCGTTGGCTGCGCGGCGCGCGAGGAACAATTCGTGCGGCCACGCAACGCGGCCCGGACAAGGGGTTGATTGTAACCGGTTTGCGCGGGCTTGTCGCGGGACGGGCGCAAGCGGCGGCGCACGATGTGTGCGTGGCACAATCACTTTTGTGAGATCGGAGGCGCGCAGTAACGTGTTGTGTTTCCTGCGCCGCGCCGGCCAGAGGTTTGGGCGCGCACGCGCGCCAGGCGTGACAATTCATCAGCCGCCGCTTGGGCTTGGACGTGGTACACCGCCGGTGGTGTGCACCGCTGCCGGCCCGTCCGGCGGCTCTGTCGGCGACGCGACCTGCCCCGCGCAGCCGGTCGAGGCCAATCCCCGGAGCCTTGCTTTCAACCGGAGCACGGTTTACTCAAAGACGACGTTCGCAGGAACGTGATTGCGCGTATCGCGCAGCGCTGCACATCTTACGCGGCGCGCACTCCACGAATATGACTGGCATTGATAGCGACCGGACCGGACTGCCTCCACCGCAGGCGCCGGAAAGACGCGATGACACGCATCAACCACAGTACTCAGGCGGCACGCGACGCGCACGGCGACGGGTGAGGCAGGGGGTGTGAGGGGGCAGTCGGCCGAACTAACGTGCCGGTGCCGCATGGAGGGGACAAATGCAGCATCTCGAGTGGAAGGACGGTTTCGTCGCGGGCTGGTTGGTCGCCTACCCGATAGAGGGTGACAGGTGGACCCACGCAGCCGTTCACAGATCCGTCGGTCAGCCCGACACATCTCCGGCGTGGCGCTGGAAAGTGCGCACGCAAGATCATCTGAGATCGGGAACGGCCTATACCAGACAGTCCGCGACCCACCGAGCGGACGAGGCCTGGTGCGAGTTGATTGGCGCGGCTGAAATATAGGATTTCTATGTTCGGTATTATTGTAGTTTATTCTCGCGTTTATAGACGTATTATGTCTATAATTTACTTTTTATTCCGCCATAAATACAACATTATTGCAATACATCTTCATTTTTATTGAGGGCTGAAGCACAGGGAGTGCTGTAATGTCCATTCGACGAATGTTTTTAGCGTTATCACTTGCAATGGTTACCGTCGCGGCCACGTTGCCCGCGGCAGGGGCGGTCCCCGTATCCTGTACGTCACTGGGGCGTCCGGTCGTTCACGATACACTGGTCAGGCTGCAGTTCCGGCAAATGGGGCTCGATGCCAGAGCTATCGGCGAAAGCGACGGCTGCATTCAGGCCCTGGTCCGCAATGCGAACGGGCAAACCACACTCGAGCGCTTCGATCCGCGGTCGCTGATACGCCTCTGAGGGGGTTCGGCGCATCGAACAGGCGACAACAACGTCGAAGAGCCCGGACGCGGACGGCACCTGCCGCCCCCGTCATCGTGTCCTCGGGAGTCCGGCCGATGCGAAGATCGCGGCGACGGCGCCGATGTCGGTACGCCCTCGCATCGACCTACATGTTGCGCTCCTCATCTCATGCGTTAGGATGAGATCGAGGGAGGGGACAATCCCCATGACGATCAGTTTGCAATCGGCCAGAGGTGATCGGAATGCCGGGCCGTGACGGACAAGCGGAGCGCTCCGGCGCGCAGCGAAACCGCGAATTGCTCACGTTCTTCGTACTGGCATTTGCCATCTGGCCGATTGTGGCGATCGGGGTAGTGGGCGGCTACGGGTTCTTCGTGTGGATGTTGCAGCTTGTCTTCGGGCCACCGGGACCGCCGGGAGGCTGAGATGGCAGGTGGGGGCGCTTCGGCCATATCGCGACGGGACCTCCTGGCAGGGCGCATGCAGCCGGAAAGGCGCGACGCGATCCTGCCGCCCGGGGCGACGGAAGCAGGGCTGAAGGCGTGCACTGCATGCGGGGCATGCGCTGAGGTGTGTCCCTCCGGTATCATCGCCATGGCGAACGGGATTCCCCGGATCGACTTCATGCGCGGTGAATGCACGTTCTGCGGAGCGTGCGCTGACGCGTGCCCGGAACCGGTCTTCGCCGATCCGCCGCCCCAACGCTTTTCCCATAAGATCACCATCTCGGACGACTGTCTCGCCGAGAACGGCATCACCTGCATGACCTGCCGCGATGTGTGCCCGGAGCTGGCCATCAGCTTCAGCCCGCGCATGGGCGCGCCGTTCGAGCCGGTTCTTCATGACGACAAGTGTACCGGGTGCGGAGCCTGCATTGGCGCCTGCCCCGCCGGGGCGATCTCGGTGACCCACGCCGCGCAGGAGCTGCATCACGCATGAGCGAGAGCACCTGGCACATCTCAAGCGCTGTCGTTATGGTCGCCGCAGATCGCGTTGCGGGCGTGGTCGAGGAAATCGCGGTGATGGAGGGGGTCGAGATTCATGCGCATGGCGACAGCCGTCTGATCGTGGTGATCGAGGGCGGGCACCGGCGCGAGCTTGGCGACAAGCTCGTCGCAATCGGCAATCTTGAAGGCGTGCTGGCGGCCAATCTCGTGTACGAGCATGTCGACGAAGGGGAGGACGCGAAAACATGACTTCGACATTGAAGCGGAGGGACGTGCTTAAGGCACAGGCCGCTGCCGTCGCCGCTGCAGCTGTGGGCGTCCCCATGAAGGCGCAATCACAGCCGATTGAGGGGGGTGTCGACAGCCTCGAGATCAAGTGGTCCAAGGCGCCCTGCCGCTTCTGCGGCACCGGATGCGGCGTCATGGTCGGCGTCAAGCAGGGCAAGATCGTCGCCACCCACGGGGACATGCAGGCCGAGGTCAATCGCGGCCTCAACTGCGTGAAGGGCTATTTCCTCTCCAAGATCATGTACGGCGAGGACCGGCTTACCACGCCGCTGATGCGCAAGCGCAACGGGGTGTACGACAAGCAGGGCGAGTTCGAGCCCGTCTCCTGGGACGAGGCCTTCGATCTCATGGCGGAAAAGGCCAAGCAGACATTGCGGGCCAAGGGTCCAACGGCGGTTGGAATGTTCGGGTCGGGCCAGTGGACCATTCACGAGGGCTATGCGGCCACCAAGTTCATGCGGGCCGGGCTGCGTTCGAACAATCTCGATCCCAATGCCAGGCACTGCATGGCCTCTGCAGCCACCGCTTTCATGCGTGCCTTCGGCATGGATGAGCCGATGGGGTGCTACGACGATTTCGAGCACGCGGACGCCTTCGTGCTGTGGGGCTCGAACATGGCCGAGATGCACCCGATTCTGTGGTCGCGCCTGGCCGATCGACGGCTGGGCTATCCCCATGTCAGGTGTGCGGTACTGTCGACCTTCACGCACCGCAGCATGGACCTCGCCGACATCCCGATCCTTTTCAAGCCGGGCACCGACCTTGCGATCCTGAACTACATCGCCCACCACATCATTGAGACGGACCGTGTCAATCAGGACTTCGTGCGCGATCACACCACCTTCATGCGGGGCCAGGTCGATATCGGGTATGGCCTCAGGCCCGAGCATCCCCTGCAGCAGGAGGCGGAAGGGGCCGATGATGCCGGCCACATGGAGCCCATCGACTTTGAAACCTTCAAGCAGTTCGTCTCGGGCTACACGCGCGACTACGTCGCCGATCTCGCGGGTGTCGACCCAGGTTTCCTCGAAGAGCTGGCCGAACTCTATGCCGACCCGGACACCAAGGTCATGTCGCTGTGGACCATGGGATTCAACCAGCACGTGCGCGGCGTCTGGGCCAATCACATGGTCTACAACATCCATCTTCTGACGGGGAAGATCGCGGAGCCTGGCAACAGCCCCTTCTCGCTGACGGGGCAACCCTCGGCCTGCGGCACGGCGCGTGAGGTGGGGACGTTCGCCCACCGGCTGCCCGCGGACCTGGTGGTGACCAATGACGAGCACCGGCACCATGCCGAGGAAATCTGGCGCGTGCCCGAAGGGCTGCTGCCGGCCGAGCCGGGCTATCATGCTGTCCTTCAGGACCGCATGCTGCACGACGGCAATCTCAACTTCTACTGGATCCAGGTGAACAACAATCTGCAGGCGGCGCCCAATAATTCGCAGGAAACCTATCCCGGCTACCGCAATCCGGACAATTTCATCATCGTTTCCGATGCCTACCCGACGGTGACTACGCAGGCTGCCGATCTGATCTTGCCCGCGGCGATGTGGGTGGAAAAGGAAGGAGCGTACGGCAATGCCGAGCGTCGCACCCACGCCTGGCACCAGCTCGTGCAGGCGCCCGGGGAGGCGCGCTCGGACCTGTGGCAGATCGCGGAATTCTCCAAGCGCTTCACCACCGACGAGGTGTGGCCCGACGAGATTCTCGACGCCAACCCCGACTATCGCGGCCAGACGCTCTACGATGTCCTGTTCCGCAACGGCAATGTCGACAAATACGAAACGGACGAGGTCGATCCCGACTACGCCAACAACGAGGCCGAGGCCTTCGGCTTCTACATCCAGAAGGGACTATTCGAGGAGTATGCGGAGTTCGGCCGGGGGCACGGGCACGACCTTGCGCCCTATGACCGCTATCATAAGGAGCGCGGGCTGCGCTGGCCGGTCGTCGACGGGCAGGAGACGCTCTGGCGCTATCGCGAGGGGTATGACCCGTATGTCGATCCGGGCAAGGGCGTCCAGTTCTATGGGCGGCCCGATGACAGGGCGGTCATCCTGGCGGTTCCCTACGAACCGCCAGCCGAGTCCCCTGACGAGGAGTACGATCTCTGGCTGGTCACCGGCCGGGTGCTCGAGCACTGGCACTCCGGCTCGATGACCATGCGCGTGCCCGAGCTCTACCGGGCCTTCCCCGGGGCGGAAGTTTTCATGAACGCCAACGATGCGCGTGATCGCGGCATCAATCAAGGTGCCGAGATCAGGGTCGTCTCGCGCCGCGGGGAAATCCGGGCACGGGTGCAGACGCGGGGACGCAACCGCATGCCGAGCGGGGTGATTTTCGTGCCCTGGTTCGATGCGAGCAAGCTGATCAACAAGGTCACGCTCGACGCCACCGATCCCATTTCCAAGCAAACGGATTTCAAGAAATGCGCGGTCAGAATCGAATCCGTCGTTTGATGCAGCGGCGCAATCGGGTCGCCATGCTCGGCTTTGTGTTTGCGTGCCTGGCCAGTGCGGCCGTCGCCCAGATGGTGCCCGAATTGACGGGCCGGCCGGACCCGATGGAAGTCGCTCCGGCCGAGCAGCTGGAGCGGTGGGTGACCGACGATGTGCGCAAGATGCGCGCCTATCCGGAGCAGCCGCCCATTATTCCGCACTCGATCGACGGCTATCAGCTCACATTGAACACCAACCGGTGTCTGGACTGCCACAAGCGCGAGTTCACTCAAGGCTCGGGTGCGCCGATGATCAGCGTGACCCACTACATGGACCGGGAAGGCCAGATGCTCGCCGACGTCTCGCCGCGGCGCTATTTCTGCA
>CAZNHG010000132.1:0-8372 GCA_964572555.1 uncultured Devosiaceae bacterium
AATGATCCTGAAGCCCCGAGCCGAACACGCCGCCATAGGCAAAGCCCAGAGTGGCATTCTCGTTGAGAATCACATCAATCCCGCCATCGAGCGCCAGGGTGTCCTGCGTCGGCGGCACACTGGCGACGGTGAAGGTATCGCCACCCGGGGCAAACCGCATCTGCGAGGTCGGCGTGTCGCCGAACGCATGCCGCCAGCCCACCATGCCGCGCAGCGTCGTATTCGTGGCGCCCAGCCTGACATCGGTTTCGGCGCGCAGGCCAAGGGTCGTGAAGGTAACATCGGCAGTATCGTAAGCAGCAGTCAGCGCGGCCGCGTGTCCGCTTTCGGTGAAGCCGTCGGTCGACAGGTTCACATAGGCAAAATTGGCAAAGGGTTCGAACCGGGTGGCACCCGTCTCGATGCTATAGGCTGCCTCGCCCCAAGCTTGCAAAGTACGGGCGCTGTAGGACGCCGAAAGGCTATCCGAGAATCCGGAAAAGGCCACCGAGCGCGATGTGTCGAGGCTGTGCCAGCTATGGGCCAGCCCACCCGTCAGCGTGAAGGCTTCCCACTCACCGCCACCATACATACCCAGAGTGTAGGTATCGGCTGTGCCCGAGGACGACCGGTCCTCGACACCGAAGCGTGAGCTGGAATAGCCGCCCAGCACACCGAAACGCCCATTGTCCCCGACAAGCGCGTCGCCGCCCATCACGAATCCACCGATCGGCCGGTCCATAGCGGCGGCATTGCCGTCGCTGTCCCACTGGCTCCAGGACCCAAAACCTTGACCCCACATTCCGAAGCTCTCGGAAATCCGGTTCTCGATCTGGGTACGGCTCTCGGCCGCCACACCGCCGAGCGCCACACTCAGCCGATCTCGCGCCGCCTCACGCGGGAACCGGCTGTCTTCCAGCAGTGCCGTCTGCGCCGAGGCATGGATTTCACCGGACAGACCATCGAACGCGCCCGTAGCGTCGACTGGGTCGTTGAGACCGGCAATTGCATCCCAGACCGCATTGCCGGGACCAAGACTGTCTGCTCCTGCGGCAGCTGCCTTCTGATTCGGGGTCAGGGCGACGCTTTCGAAGCCTGCCGACTGGTCGATGGACAGGTAAACGTCGTTCGCTCCGTAGCTAAGGGTTGGGGACAGAAACAGGGTATCTGCCACACCGGTGACTGCATCAAAGGCGCCCGGACCACCGCCATCGGCGTGGATTATGTGATATGGCGTGCCAAGGGCGTAATCAGGAAAAGGGACCACATCGACTGTGCCACCATTGATGGTCACCGTGCCACTGGCGTTGATCAGGTCGCTGTCGCCCGCTGCGTTGATCTCCACCTCATAGATCGAGCTCGGATCAAGGATCACGCTTCCCGCCACGTTCAGCGTCCCGATGGAAGTGCCGGGGGCAACCGTTGCGCCCGTGGCGACCACTGTGTTGCCAACCGTTCCCGTGCCGCCGATCGTGCCGCCGTTTGCCACGATGTCGCCAAGCGTACCCGTAACGATCAGCTTGCCGTCGGAAACGGTGGTGCCGCCAGAAAAATTGTTCTTGCCCGACAGGAGCAACGTGCCGGTGCCGCTCTTGATCAGCGTTCCTGTTCCCGAAAGGTTGGAACTAACCTCCCCGCTTTCGAAAGCATAGCTGGCGGCATCGATGATGCCACCCTCCAGCACGCCCCCGGAAAGACTAAACGCGCTGGTCGTCAGCGTTTGGAGGCCGTCAATCGAGATGCTGCCGCCGTTTACTGCAATGTCATCGATGGTCTCGGAGTCAGCCACCAGCAGGGTGCCGACCGAACTGACAGCGATATCGCCGCTATCGGCAAGGGCGCTGCCGCCGCCCACATGCAGCGTTCCCTCATTCACCAGGGTGCCGCCGTCATAGCTATTGGTCCCGCTGAGGATCAACGATCCCGAGCCGGATTTGGTGAGGCTGCCACTCCCGTCGATGCTGCCAGCAAAGTTGGAGTTAGTGTCCTGGTTGATCAAGAGGTTGGCCCCGTCAAGGCCCACGCCGCCACCACTGCCGATTAACTGGGAAAACCGGGTGGTGTCGTGCAGGGATACGAGACCACCGGACATGTCCAGCGCCGCGCTGCCCTGCGCCCCGCCAAGCGCATTGGCGCTCGCCGCTTCAAGCTCTCCGGCGCTGACGGCATAGATACCGGTGAACGCCGCGTTGTCGCCGCTCAGCGTAACCGTTCCCGTGCCGGATGAGACATGGACGGTGCCCGACCCGGACAGATCTTTCCCTATACTGATCCCTCCGTTGCTTTGATCGAAAAGCAGCGTGCCATCAACGACGATGCCGCCCGCACCCAACAGCGAGCCGCCGGTTGTCCCAGTGAACTCAAGCACTGTTCCGTCACCGATCGTCGTGGTTGCATGAACTGCGAGCGTTGTTCCGCCGTCGATGCTCAGCTTGCTGAGCCCATTGCCACTGTCGTTGATCCACAATGCCCCCTGGACATTCAGGAGAGCGCCGGATCCTGTCAATGAAACGCTCCCGGCATTGGTGCCATTGGGGTCCGAAATCACGAGATCGTCGGAGATCTGGAGAAACCCCAAGTTCTGGATGTCTAGCGTGCCAATGCCGACGCTATCCCCGACGGTCACGCGATTGGCGTAGGCACCTGCCGGATCAACGACGAAAGGGGGAACGCCGGCCCCGTTGATGGTGACGTCGACCGTGGCATCCGGCACGTTGCCGTCATCCCAGTTGCTGCCAGTTGACCAGTCACTGTCGGTGTTCCCGGTCCACACACCCTGAGCATATGCGGTGTCGACACTGAAGAATCCGGCCAGCACCACTATCGATGTTGATATGAGGCACAGGTTGAGAAACCTCGATGTGAAACGCATTGATCCTCCAGTTTCAACTTGGCCAAATTGCGCAGCCTCAGAGTTGAGGTGGTGCGCGTTGCGGTGAGTCTGACGACCGTCGTTTTTTCAGTTGGGCCAAGCTCTAGGGCAACTGTCCTGACGCGGTAAGAGGGGGGTAAAAAATGCGGCGTTGCGCGCACGAAATGCGGTGCAAGGTGCATGATCGGCACGCCGAAATTGCTCGGCGCACGTGCTTTGAGCAGCACGTGCGACGCTCATCGGTTCAGGTCGGATGGAGTGGCTCGAAATTCACGTTCCCTGGCGCAACCTGGTTCCTGCACGGGAGGTGAAACAGGCGGAAGGTGCGGCGTTTTTTTCACCCGCAGCACCAGAGACATTTTCGACCTTCAGCGCAACTCAAGCATCCAGTTCCACAGGTTCTGTGCCGCGTAGACCTGAGTCATATTGCGCGAACGGCCCTCGGCGGCATAGCCGCGCGCTTCGCGCGGAGTGATCCCGTAGAGACGCCGAAAGGCCGTGTTGAAGGTCTTGCGCTGCGTGAAACCGTAGCTTTCGGCAATATCCTGAATTCGCCTGTGGCTCTGGGCGGGATCGACCAGCTCTGCGTGGATACGTTCGAGGCGCTTTTTCTGGATCGTCGAATGGACACCCCCCAGCGGTTCGAAAAGCTGGTAGAGCTTGCGCAACGAGATCTGGAAATTGGCAGCGATTGTCGCGGCCGACAATGCCGGGTCTTTTACATAGGCATCAATATGGCGCTGGATCTGCTGCGCCAGGGCGTTGTTGAGCGTGTATTCGGTGGTTTCCAGGGGTGCGCCATTCATCGCGGTTGCGAGCAGATCCACGGTGGGGCTAATGATCGCTTGCCCTTGAAAGCGCGTCATCCCGGGCAGCTCGCGCTCCAGCGCATACAGATACTGACGCAGGAGTGCGACCAGAGGCAGACGACCATCAAAGACCATTGCCCCGGATCGGTCCGGCGATGCGAGTAACGCGTCCACCAAACGGCGTGGTATGATAAAGCCAAGTGTGTGATAGGTGGCGTCGGGCACCTGTGCCCAGGCGTGAAAGGTCAGGGGTTCGGCCTTGTCGCGCAGAATCATATCACCCGGTCGTGCGCGCCGATCCAGTTCAGGGCAATAAAACATGCCCTCCTTGATGAAGTTCACGGAATAACAATCGCCACCACCAAGCCCGACATGGTACCGTGATCGCCGGAATTCCTGGGACACGGTTTCAAGTGTTCCGAAAAATGCTTCGCCAAGATGCCAGGCCTGCATGCGCGTACGCAGTTGCTGTTCTGGCGTGTCGTGAAGGCGGATGTCATGAGAGGTTCCCATGGCGTCATGCCAGACTGCCAAAGCCTGTTTCACCGGCAATTTGCTCGCGTCAAAGACCGAGGACGGTACGGCATCGTCCCGCCGCGCCGACTGCATTTTGCCGGCCTGATTGATTCCCTCGTCTTGCGTGCCGCGTTTCGGCTCCCGCATCTTGGATCGCCTCGCTGTCAGAGTGCGTCGAAGCAATCGTAGTTGCGAAGTTTGATGACCTTTCCTTCGCGAAATTCGAAGACAGCAACGCATTGTGCCCGAAGTTTCTGTCCCGCCTGCAAGGACGGAAGATCCGCTACGACGGTTCCGTGCCAGACCATTTCTAGAACTACGATATCTCCGTGCTCGACGGTGTTGAGAATGTCGTATTTCTGTTGTTCGATAATCCCCTTGGACTTGGCAATATCCGCCATCAGCGCGCTCAGGTCGCGGACCTGACCTGCCGGTTTGAACGCATTTGGCAGTTCGATCTGCTCAACGTCCGGGGCAAAGAACCCTTCCATCTTGCGGCCATCCATGGCTTCGACGGCACGAACAAAGCTCAAGGCGGCCGTTACGTTGGTCTCTTCGTGTGTTGATTGCATCTTATCGCTCTACTAGAATGTCGTTCTAATTCGAGTAGTAGAACACTGTTCTAGAGTCGTCAAGGACGCTCCATGGCCGATCGCCGTCAAGATATTCTGGATGCCGCTTTGCCAATCTTTGTCGAAAAGGGATACATCGGCACTACGATCGCCGATATTCGCAAGGCTAGCGGAGCCACTACCGGTAGCATCTATCATTTCTTTTCAGGAAAGCCGGGCCTAGCCGTTGCTCTTTGGACGGATGCGAATGCCTTGTGGATGACGCACGCTGAAGCCGGACGCCAATCTCGCACGCCGGAGGAAATGGTGACCACAACTGTACGGGGGCTCTTGGAATGGGCCACGGCGAACCGAAGCCTGTTCCTGTTTTTCGAAGAATTGCGAATCCGTGCCCATTCAGATCCTGAGTTGCGGCCGATCCTCGACGAGATAACACAAACCCATGACGCAGCGGCAGAGACCTATCGGGATTGGGCGGCTCAGGGACAGGTACGGGATATGGCGTGGCCGGTCGCCTCCGCTCTCATCGTGGGACCGGCCTATGACTATCTCAGAAAATGCGGACATATGACCGATCACGGCGCAGCTATCGAAATGCTGGTGGAGAACGCTTGGAATTCCGTGAGCCGTGATTACCAAGGATCCGACCGACGTAATCACTCGTAGGAAAATTGGTTCCAGGTCGCAATGTAAGCCGGAGATATAGCGTACTTCCTGGGACGTTTTCAGGTAACCACAAGTGGCTACAGCCTTTAACACAGGTTGGGCCCGCTCAGGATTTGATGCGCAGTCAATACCCAACAGCAATCATGCGATCACGGCATGATGCGAAGAGATAGCTGCTATAGCTTTCCGGCCTGTTCAAGAAGTCTTGCCACTGTGGACAGGAAAGGATCAGACAAAGCGGTGTATCGTCCCACGCAATCGCGCCATACGACTGGTACCAGCGTGCTGCCAAAAGAAATTGACCGCCGACGCCACGTCCTTGCACGTGCGATGCCACAACGAGGCGCACCGGCCGGAATCCCGCAACCTCAAAGCGGCCGAAACCGCAGCGTACGACCTCCGGTGTGCGACCTTAAGAAATCGAGGCTGGGCTGAGCGTACAGAAGCCGAGAATTGCGCCCGGATTGCGACCGACGGCCGCCAGAAAGGTCTTGGAGGCGCCTTTCTCGTGATTCCGGCGAGCGTGGCGATGCAAGTATTCGTTCAGCGTGTCATCGCCGCAGTCAAAACCCGCGCGATCGTGATGCCGGCCGATCGGTTCTTCATGCCAATCCGAGACGGTCACGCGCGCAGCGGAAGGGCTTGGGCGGCGGCGACCATCTTGGCATTCGGTGCAGGCGGATTTTCCAACAACTCAAGAACTTTGAGGCTGTCGCGCTCGGAAAGTTCGATTTGTTCGGCCTTCCGGATAAAGTCCCCGCGCCACGCGCACCACCACACCCGCGCGTACCATGCGGGCGACGGTTTCGGCTCCAACGCCCGTATCGCGCATGCGAACGAGCCCCTTCTGTTGGAAGAGAGTTCGAGTTGTGTCGTAGTCGCCTGTGACATTTTCTAAGCTCATATCGTTTCCGGTCTCTGTGAATTGCCCGGCCTGTGACGATTGCTCACACAATCGCGAAAACTGCAGAGATTCTATCACAAACCAGACAGATCGAGTACGATGAGATCTGGACATGGCATGGATGACCATACGGGCACGCGCCTAGGCGACCGTCGCTTGTTCGTCTTTGAACTCGCTGACCGCATCGGCTTCAATCGCGAGCACCTTATTTTAGGCGGCTATCACCTCGGCTCCAATCCGTGGAAACACCTTTCCGCTTCAGAAACTATGCAAAAAGCGCAGACGAAGGTCGCAGCTTATGTCGAGGCAGGCTTCACAAAAATCCACCTCGACGCCAGCATGAGTTGCTCGGATGAACCTTTTCCCCTCCCCACGCGCACCGTCGCCGCCCGGGCGACAACTCTTGCGACAACGGCCGAACGGCGTGCGAATGGCCGCGTCCTTGCTTACATCATCGCCACCAAGGTCCCAGTCCCCGGCGGGCGACCGAACATGTGAATGCGCTAACGCCCACGGCTCCATCGGACGCCGCCGAAACGGACGAGGAACATCGACGCGCTTTCGCTGCCCTTGGACTAGAAGCGGCTTTTGAGCGTGCAATCGGCTCGTCGCGCAACCGGGCGTCGAGTTCGGTATGCTGGCTGCATTGTTCGAGACGATCCGCTCACCTGTCATTCGTCTGATGCTGGCGCTGATCTTCGCCGCGCCCACCGGCATGGCGGGCTATGCGCTGGTCTATGGCATCACCAACTAGGCCGAGCCGTCCGACATCTGGCGGCAAATCTCTTGCATCGTCGGGGGCGGATGCGTCGGTATAGCGGCATGGATGCGATTGTGGCGGCTGGCGTCGGCCAGCCCGCCCGATAACGGTCACACCCTGCCGAACGATAGCACTTTCTCTATATTGATAGCACAACCATCACTTTACCGGAGATGCCATCAGATGCCTGCCGTGACCATTCGCAATCTTTCCGAAGAAGTCCACCGTGCACTCAAGCTGCGCGCGGCTCATCATGGGCGCAGCATCGAAGCCGAAATGCGCGACATTCTGGAATCGGCGGTTCGTCCGGCCGAACGCATGCGCCTCGGTTCTGCCCTGTCGGCATTGAGCCGCAAGGCCGGACTGACCAATGCCGATTTCGGGGCGCTGGAACAGGCGCGCGACAAGGAGCCCGCCACGCCGATGAGCTTTGAATGATCGTTGTGGATACCAATGTCGTCTTCGAGGTGATGAACTCAGCCCCGCCCCATCGACGCCATATCCGCGCCCGGCTAATCTCCGCCGCGATTCTCACCAACGACCAGGTTCCCCATGTCCCGCAAGATCATCATCGACACCGACCCCGGCCAGGATGACGCCGTGGCCATTCTCACGGCTCTCGCCTCGCCGGAGGATTTCGAGGTGTTGGGCATTGTCGCCGTGGCCGGCAATGTGGGGTTGAAGCAGAACGCGAAGAACGCGCTCAAGGTCGTTGAATTGAGTGGGCGGACCGGCGTTCCCGTTTACGCCGGTTGCGCGCGGCCGATCCGGCGCGAGCTGGTGACGGCGGAGCATGTGCACGGGCAAACCGGGCTCGACGGGCCGGACCTGCCCGAGCCGCGGATTGCGCTTCAGGCACAGCATGGCGTCGACTACATCATCGACACTCTGATGGCGCACGAGCCGGGCATGGTGACGTTGTGTACGCTGGGGCCGCTGACCAACATCGCTATGGCGCTGATCAAGGCGCCGGAGATTGCCGAGCGCATCCGCGAGATCGTGATGATGGGCGGCGCCTATTTCGAGGTGGGCAACATCACGCCGGCGGCGGAATTCAACATCTACGTCGATCCCGAGGCCGCCGACGTCGTGTTCCGCTCAGGCGTGCCCATCATCGTTGCCTCGCTGGATGTCACGCATCAGGTGCTGACCACGCCCGAGCGGCTCGAGCGCATCAAGGCGGTGGGCACCGAGTGCGCCACCGCCGTGTCACAGATGCTCGATTTTTCGGAGCGCTTCGATCTCGAGAAATACGGATGGAAGGGGGCGCCGCTGCACGATCCCTGCGTGATCG
>CAZNHG010000133.1:0-8286 GCA_964572555.1 uncultured Devosiaceae bacterium
CGACAGAAAGGCAAACGCGGTGACGACGCGAGGGATCTGAGGCCTTTTAAGCGCCAGCCGCGCTTGACTTCGGGGTTTTCCGCCCCTAGAAAGCGCCCACCTGATGGCCGCGAGCGGTCTTCGGGCGCACCCGGGATTTCCTTTTTCGGAGATCTGTCGGCCCGCCGGATTTTCCGGTTGGCAGAGGAGGGCGCGGTTTCTTTCGACGTTCAAGGAAAGGATACGCGATGTCGAAGCGCCATTCGCAGAAGCACAAGATCGACCGCCGTCTGGGCGAGAACATCTGGGGCCGCCCGCGCAGCCCCGTCAACGGCCGCTCCTATGGGCCGGGCCAGCACGGTCAGCGCCGTAAGGGCAAGCTGTCCGACTATGGCCTCCAGTTGCGCGCCAAGCAGAAGCTCAAGGGCTATTACGGCAACATCACCGAGAAGTCGTTCCGCCGCACCTACGAGGAAGCGGTTCGCCAGCGCGGTGACACCGGCGAGATTCTCATCGGTCTTCTCGAGAGCCGTCTCGACGCGATCGTCTATCGTGCCAAGTTTGTGCCGACCGTGTTTGCCGCCCGGCAGTTCGTCAACCACGGACACGTCACGGTCAATGGCAAGCGCGTGAACATTCCGTCCTATCGCTGCAAGGCGGGCGACGTTATCGAGGTTCGCGAGAAGTCGAAGCAGCTCGCCACCGTTCTTGAGGCCACCCAGTTGCCCGAGCGCGACGTGCCGGATTATCTGGATGCCGACCATTCCAAGATGAGCGCCAGGTATGTGCGGGTGCCGAACGTCGCGGACGTGCCGTACCCGGTCCAGATGGAGCCGAACCTGGTCATCGAGTTCTATTCGCGCTAAGCGCGGCCGTCATATCGAATGCGAAGGGTCGCCCGAATTGGGCGGCCCTTTTTTGTGCGCTGCGGCAAACGGCCCGTTATTGCGGCGCCTCGGCCCAGTCCGCGTCGGGATCGGGCAGATCGCGTGGAATCTGGCTTTCAAAGGTGCGCAGGCGCTTGTAGACCGAAATCAGCTCAATGATCGTCGTCCATGAGTTGGCGAGGTATTGCAGGGAGTTCTCGACCTTGTCGAACGCGTTCTGGACCTGCTGGTAGATGCCCAGCGTAATCGCTCCCGTGACGATGGACGGGCCGAGCGCGATCAGCGGCACGAAGTTGGCGCCCTGCAAGTAGGCGTAGCGGGCGATGTTGAAGTACAGGTAGTGCTTGTACAGCCGGAAGTAGTTGCGCTGCACCCCCGCGAAGAAGTCGCGGAAGGAGAGCGGATCGGCCCGGTCCTCGTAGTCCTCGCCATAGACCAGTTCCTTGCGCAGTGCCGCTTCGACCCGCTGGTTCTCGAATTCGAGGCCGGGCAGCTTGATTCCCACGAGCGCGAGCAGGACCGTGCCGAACGAGGCCGAGAGAAGCGCAACGAAGATCAGTCCGCCATTGACCTCGCCAACCAGCGGCAAGGGGCCGATCTGGTTCGAGAGATTATAGAGAAGCGGCAGGAAGACGATCAAGGTGATCATGGAGTTGGCGAAGGACGCTCCCAGATTCTCCACGATCGAGGCGAAGCGCATCGTGTCTTCCTGGACGCGCTGTGCGGCACCTTCCACGCGACGCATGCCCGGCCAGAAGTGCATGTAGTAGAAGCTCATCGCGCGACGCCAGCGGAACACGTAGTGCGCTGCGCCAAAGGCCAGTACGACGGCAACGGTAATGCTGGGAATGAGCACGATGGCGACCGTCATCATATCCCCGTAGAACTCTGCGAGCGTGACCTGGCCCGGGTTGGTCAGGGCCTCCTGTATCTGGTTGAAGAAATCGCCGTACCAGTTGTTGAGCCAGGCGCTGATCTGCACCTGAAAATAGATGACCATGAGGATGGTCACCGTGCCGAAGACGCTCCACCAGTACCAGCGATTGCGCTTGTAGAAATACCACGGCACGCAGAAGCCGTATCCGGCCATCAGAACGAACTGATAGGCCCAGAGCCGTTCGGCATTGAGGAACGGGTCTGGGTCGGCGTCGGTCGGCTGGATTGCGAGCGTGGGGGCGAGGCTGAGGAATGGCTGCAGCGTATCGCCCAGCAGGAACCAGATGGCGAGGGCGGCAAATGCCCAGAGGACTGCCGCGGTAAAGAATACCCGGGGCTCGGGGAAAAAGGATCGAAACACGGGAAGGCCTTTCGCAAGCGGTTCGGAACGGAGGGTCCAGCCGCGCCATCTAACTGTGCTGCGTGTATCGGGGCAAGCGGGCCAATGGCTTGGCGGTGGATTGGGACGGGGCAAAGCAGCGCATTTGAATCACAAACGCGTCAATTCCTCACGAGACGCTTGCACTGCTATGAAACCGGTATAAGCATGATAAGGCGAGCAGGTGGTTTGGGGTACAGTACTGCTGTATCAGCTCCCTGCAGTGCCGCAGCCTAGTGCGGAGCGCGGTGGGACGGCGGCCGGCTTGTTCGGCTGTCCGTCCCCCGATCATTTTGCGGCCTTTTGTTTGGCTGCGAAGCGCGTTATCACCCTGCCGAACAAGGATGACGCGCATGGCCGAACCCCTGAACATCGATACACGCGAGGACGGCGACGCCACATCGGGCTATCACCCGATGTTTGCGAATATTCCCTCGGGCGTGGAGTTCAACAAGCTGCGCAAGCGGCTCATGCGCAACATGCGCGAGGCGCTGGACGGGTTCGGCATGATCCGGCCCGGCGAGCGCTGGCTGGTCGCGCTGTCGGGCGGCAAGGATTCCTACGGCCTTCTGGCGCTGCTCGTGGAGCTGAAATGGCGCGGCCTGCTGCCCGTGGACCTGCTCGCCTGCAATCTCGACCAGGGGCAGCCGGGGTTCCCCAAGCACATCCTTCCGGATTTCCTGACGCGCAACAACATCCCTCACCGGATCGAATACCAGGACACCTATTCGATCGTTACCGACAAGCTGCCCGAGGGCGCGACCTACTGCGCGTTGTGCTCGCGCCTTCGGCGCGGGCATCTTTACCGGATCGCGCGGGAGGAGGGATGCTCGGCGCTGGTTCTGGGGCATCATCGCGAGGACAGTCTCGAGACCTTCTTCATGAACTTCATCCACGGCGGCAAGCTGGCGGGCATGCCGCCCAAGCTGCTCAACGACGACGGCGACGTCGAGGTTCTGCGCCCGCTGATCTACTGCGCGGAGCCGGATTTGGCGCGCTTTGCCGAAGGGATGCAGTTCCCCATCATTCCGTGCGACCTGTGCGGCAGCCAGGACGGGCTGCAGCGCGACGCCATGAAGGCGATGCTGGACGACATGGAAAAGCGCATGCCGGGGCGCAAGGACGTGATGATCCGTGCCCTCGGCAACGTCCGCCCGAGTCATCTGCTCGACAAGCGCATCTTCGACTTCATGGGACTGAACGCGGAACCCAACACATGACCGGAATCAACATCGAGAAGATCGCCGAGATCCTGCGGGGCGCGGCGAAGAGCGAGATCATGCCCCGGTTCCGGCGGCTCGATGACGGCATGGTGCGCGAGAAGACGTCGGCCACCGACCTCGTCACCGAGGCCGACGAGGCGGCGGAACGGGCCATCAAGCAGCAGGTTGCGGCCTGCTATCCGGATGCACTGTTCGTCGGCGAAGAGTCGGTTGCCGCCGATCCCGGGCTTCTGGACGCGCTCAGGGATGCCGACGTCGCCATCGTTGTCGATCCGATAGATGGCACGGCCAACTACGCTGCCGGAACGCCGCTGTTCGGTGTCATGGCATCGGTCGTGGCCGGTGGCGAGACGGTGGCCGGGATCATCTACGACCCGCTTGGCGACGACTGGGTGATGGCCGAGAAGGGCGGAGGTGCGTGGCAAATCCGGCCGGACGGGACACAATGGTCGCTGAAGACGGCGAACCCTGTGCCGCTCGGAGAGATGGTGGGGATGGCGTCGATCGCGTTCCTGCCCGGGGACGCACGGCCCACGGTGATGGGCAATCTCGCCAAGGTGGCGATCAGCGCCTGCTATCGCTGCGCGGCGCAGGAATATCGCATGGCGGCGGCGGGCCATCTGCATTTCCTGATGTACAACAAGCTGATGCCCTGGGATCACCTGGCTGGCACGTTGATCATGCAGGAAGCCGGGGCTCATGCCGCGCGGCTGGATGGGGGCGCCTACCTGCCCGAGCACACCAGCGGTGGATTGTTGATTGCCCCGGACCGGGAGAGCTGGGATGTACTTCGGCGCGAGGTTTTCACGGTCTAGCCGCCCCGGTTCGACCAGGAAAAACCGCGGCAGGGTTCCTGCCGCGGTCGACTCGTTAGCGCTCGAGCTTCAGACCGGCGTCCGTCCAGTCCTGTTTGCCGCCCGGATACACCGCAACATTGGTGTAGCCGAGCCCGGCGAGCTGGTCGGCAGCCTCGTGCGAGTTGTTGCAGGTCTCGCTGGCGCAGTAGATCACCACCGGCGCGTCCTTGCTGGCCACCGTAGCCCTGGTTACCTCCTCGACCTGTGCCGGCGGCATGATGCGCGCGCCGGGCAGGTGGCCATGGTCGAAGTACTTCTTGTCCAGGGCTTCGAACACGATGGGCGGGGTCTTGCTGAACAGGGACTCGGCGAGCTCGCCACGGGAAATCTGCTTTGCCATTGGGGTCTCCTTTCGTTGCAAAAGCAAAATGTGCAATTGCAAATATATGCACCTTGCCGTTTGTTGCAAGTGCAATTAATTGTGACCGCTGGAGGTTGTGCATGAAAGAGACTGGCGAACACCTGAGAGCGTGGAGTCACCTGCTGGGGGCCCATGCGCTGGCGATGCGGGAGATCGAGCGGCGGTTGGGAGAAGCCGGATTGCCGTCGATGGCCTGGTACGATGTGTTGTGGGAGCTGGAGCGGGCCGGTGGGCGTTTGCGGATCGGGGAGCTGGCGAACCGGCTCGTTGTGGAGCGTTACAACATGACGCGGCTGATTGACCGGCTCGAGAGGGAAGGTCTGTTGCGGCGCGAGCCCGACCGGGAGGATCGGCGGGCGAGCCTGGTCGTTCTGACCGATGCTGGCGCCGCTATGCGGCAGGAGATGTGGCCACACTACCGCGCCGCGGTGGAGGCGGCGTTCGCCGCGTCACTCGACGAGGGCGAGGCTGCGGCGCTGACGGCAACGCTCAAGAAGGTGATCGGGCGGCTGAAGGTCTAGATCGTCAGGCGATTAATCTAAATCTCCCGACGATCCAGATTCCTAGTGGTCGCGCCGGTTAAGCGAGAAACCGGATTCCACTTTTTCGCCCGGTGCTCAAGCCGCCCGTCAGTGCGGTTCCGCAGCAGGTTCGGGCGCTTCCTGATACTGCTCGCCGACACCGAAGAGCTTGCCCTTCTCGGCGATCAGAATGCAGGTCAGCGCCGCGCCGCCCATGACCATGTAGCCGGCGGCGATGGGGGTGACCGATCCGTCGTAGAGCTGGCCGATGAACAGGCCGAGCAGGGCACCGCCCACCGTCTGCACGAAGCCGAAAACCGACGAGGCTGTGCCGGCGACGCGCCCCAGCGGCTCCATGGCAAGCGAGTTCATGTTGGAGGCGGACCAGCCGAACATGAACATCGCGGTGGCCAGCAGCCCCACGAACAGGGGCAGCGGCATGGTGCCGAACAGGCTGATACCCCACCAGATCGCCGAGACGGAGGTGAAGGTGATCATCGCGAAATGCGAGATACGGCGCATGCCGTATTTGCCCACGACCCGCGAGTTCAGGAAGGACGACAGCGACATCACGCCCGCCACGAGGGCGAAGGCCACGGGAAACCAGGGGCCGAGATCGTAGATGCCGACATAGATCTGCTGCGAGGCGTTGATGAAACCGAACAGGCCGCCGAACAGGAACGTGGCGGCAAGAGCGTAGGAGATGGCGACGCGGTTGGTGAATACGATCAGGAAACCTTCCGTTATCACCTTCGGCGTCAGCTCGCGCCGGTTGGCCGGATCGAGCGTCTCCGGCAGGCGGGCGAAGACCCAGACCGTGATGACGCTCGCAAGGCCTCCCATGAACAGGAAGATATGCCACCAGTCGCCGGTCAGCAGAAGGATCTGGCCGATGCCGGGGGCAATGACCGGCATGATCATGAAGACCATGAAGACGAGCGCCATCACCTCCGCCATGGCGCGGCCGCCGAAAAGGTCGCGCACCACCGACTGCGCGATCACGCGCGTGCCCGCCGCGCCCATGCCCTGCACGAACCTGAGGGTAAGAAGCGTGGCGAAGTTCGGTGCGCCGATGGCGGCGAAGGCTGCCACCAGGTAGATCACCATACCGACAAGCAGCGGGCCACGGCGCCCGAAGCGGTCGGAGAGGGGGCCGAAGGCCAGCTGGGTGATGCCGAACCCGAACATGTAGAACGACAGGACGAGCTGACGGTCGTTCTCGTTGACGACGTCGAGGGCCTCCGCCATGTAGGGCAGGGCGGGTAGCATGACGTCGATGGCAAGGGCGTTGAGGGCCATGAGTGCGGCGACGAGGGCAATAAGCTCCACGCGCGACAAACCGCGCAAATCTACTGCTGAAGTGGTCATGAGAACTCTCTGCGGGGAGGGCCGGCAGTATGGCCGGCGCAGTCCGCCAAGCTTGAACCCGCGCGCGCGCGAAGGCAAGGGGGTAATCTCACGCCGGCGCGGCTTCGAGTGTCGATGCGCGGTGCTCGCGGATGGGCAAGTGGATGATGGCCGAGCCCAGGCCCAGAAGAATGCCGAGATACCAGACAAGAGCATAGGAGCCGGTCGTGTCGTAGACGACACCGCCCAGCCATATGCCCATGAACCCGCCGATCTGATGCGAAAGAAAGGCGATGCCATAGAGCATGCCGAGATAGCGCGGGCCGAAGAACAGGCTCACCAGACCCGCCGTGAGCGGAACGGTCGCCAGCCAGATCAGCCCCAGTGCGGCGGCGTAGACATAGGCCGTCGCCGCGCTGACGGGAATCAGCAGGAACAGCGCCGTCGCGAGGGCGCGCGCCAGATAGATGGCGGAAAGCAGGTACTTGCGTGGCAGGCGATCGCCCAGCCAGCCGGCGCCCAGGGAGCCGGCGACGTTGAACAGCCCGATCAGCGCGATCGACCAGCTTCCCACGGCCGGGCTGAGCCCGCACTGCACGAGGTAGGCCGGCATGTGCACGGTGACGAAGGCGAGATGAAAGCCGCATACGAAGAAGCCGATCACTAGCAACCGGTAGGAGCCGTGGCCCCAGGCGCGCGCGAGCGCTTGCATGAAGGGCAGGTCGGCTTCGCCCGGGACCGAAGCGGCCTTGCCCCTCAGCGCCGCCGACAGCGGAATGACCAGCGCCACGAGCGCAGCGAGATAGAGCAGCGCCACCTGCCAGCCGAAGCTGGCGATGAAGGCCTGCCCGAGCGGGGCGAAGACGAACTGGCCCATCGAGGAGGCGGCGGTCGCCAGCCCGAACACGAAGCTGCGCTTCTCCTGCGGCACCGCCCGGCCGAAAGCGGCCATGACGATGCCGAAAGAGGCAGTCGCAATGCCCACCCCGACCAGAATGCCGGCGGTGAGCAGGAAGATGCCCTCGGACGGGGCGAGGGCCATGCCCACCATGCCGGCCGCGTAGATGACCGCCCCCGCGGCGAGAACCCGCGCCGTGCCGTACTTGTCGGCCAGTCCGCCCGCGACTGGCTGCGCAAGGCCCCACAACAGGTTTTGCACCGCCATGGCCAGGCCGAACCCCTCCCGGCTCCAGCCCATGCCATCGGTGATCGGCAGGGTGAACAACCCGAAACTCGAGCGCACGCCGAAGGTGATCATCGCCGCAAGGCACCCCGCCACGATAACGACAGGCAGGGGAATGCTGCGCACGAGCGCGGGCTGGGACATGGCTGACCTCGCAGATTCGGGATGACAGGTTAGGCGCGGGCTGGTGGATCAAGCAAATGAATTGAGGTGAAGGTGTGGATCAATGGAATTGATGGTAGGCAGTTGGTCCGGTGCCGGGCCTTCCCCGTGCTTCGACAGGCTCAGCATGAGGGCTTGGGGTGAGCGTTCGGATAGAAGCTTTGCGACGCGGTTGCCCCACCCTCCGCCGTGATCCCCCGCCTCCGCTTTCGCGGGGACAGGCTCCGGCGGGGATGACAGTGAGGGGTGGGGATGTGCTGTGCTTCCTGCTTTGCCGTGCTGCGCTTTGCATTTTGCATGGCATTACCCGGAACATCCGCTTTCCATTCTCTCCATGCCTTCCTATCCCCCCTCGCTGTCACCCCGGCCCCCGAGCCGGGGTCCATTGGCATTTGCGGCACGGTTCTCTGGCAGTTGGTGCGCCATGAGCAAGCGGCAAGCGCGAATGGGC
>CAZNHG010000134.1:0-8284 GCA_964572555.1 uncultured Devosiaceae bacterium
CGAGAACGCCGGTGAAGTCCTGCATCAGGACGCGTGCGGGGCGATACGCGATCTCGTGGGTGGATTTGCGGGTCTTGAGCCATTCGGCCACGGCCGAAATGTCGTCCTTGGTGACGGTGTGCCCGTCCTCGAACCGCAACAAGTTCTCGAGCACGACCTTCATCGAGTGCGGGAGCTTCGAGATGCCCTCAAGCCCGTTCTTTTCGGCATCGGGCAGGGAGAAGTAGACATAGTCCCTGCCTTCGACGTTGAGTGTCTTCCGGCATTTGAAGCTGTCGATGGATTTCTGGGTCACGATACAAGCCGCCTCTGTCTTCGAGTGGATCAGCCATGAGGGCCGCGCCCCGCACCGGGCGGCCGAATGGCGGTGAGATTGTGCGTCGGCACGAGGGGTCAAGGTCCCAAGGCTTGGGGGCCTTATAATAAAATCATTCTAAGGTTGCCAGTCCCGCATGTTCTCCCCTAAATCCGATAGCATGATGACAGCCCCGCATTCTTCGGCCCCGCGCCTCGAGGTTGACCGCCTGACCTGCTCGCGCGGCGAGCGGGATGTGTTCGCGGGGCTGAGCTGCGCGGCCGGCGGCGGCGAGGCGCTGCTGCTGAAGGGCCCGAACGGGGCCGGCAAGACCACCGCGCTCATGTGCATCGCCGGAATCGTCCCCGCCGCCGAAGGCGCCGTACGCTGGCCCGGCCGCGATCCGGAAGAACGCCCGGGCACCGATCTTCACTTCATAGCCCATCACCCGGCCGTCAAGCCCGCGCTGACCGTTGCCGAGAACCTGCGGTTCTGGGCCGACGTCCATGGCGGGCACGCCGCCGCCGTCGGCCCCGCGCTCGAGGAGGCCGGACTCGCCCATGCCGCCGATCTCGAGGCGGTTTGCCTGTCCGCGGGCCAGACCCGCCGGCTGGCCCTGGCGCGCCTGCTCGTCGCGCCGCGCCCCGTATGGCTGCTCGACGAGCCGACCGCCGCGCTCGATGCGGCGGGCGACGCGTGGGTCGGGCGGCTGATCGACGACCATCTCGACCGCGGCGGGCTCGTCGTCGCCGCCACGCACCTGCCGCTCACTCTCAACGATCCGGGGCGCATCCGCACCGTCGCCATCGGAGAGCCTGCATGAGAGCGTTCCGTGCCGTCATCGCCCGCGACCTCCGGCTCGCCGCCCGCAATCTCGGCGACACGCTCACCCTCGTGCTGTTCTTCATCATGATCGGGGTGATCGTGCCCTTCGCCATCGGCCCCGATGCCGAGCTCTTGGCCGAGCTCGCGCCGGGCATCGTGTGGATCGCCGCCTTCCTGTCGAGCCTTCTCGCCATCGACCGGCTGTTCCGCGCCGATCACGAGGATGGCACGCTGCTCGTCCTGCGCCACGCCGCCATTCCGCTCGAGGCCACAGCCTTCGCCAAGCTCGTTGCGCACTGGCTGACCACCGCCCTGCCCCTGATCGTCGCCACACCGGTCATGGCCATGCTGTTCAACATGGACATGTCGCTGTTGCGCGGCACCGTCGTCGCGCTCGGCGTCGGCACCCCTGCCCTTGCCGCCTTCGGCGCCGTCGGTGCGGCGGTCACCGTGTCATTGCGCCGCGGCGGGCTGATTGCACCGGTCCTCATATTGCCACTGAGCGTGCCCATCCTCATATTCGGCAGCGCCGCCATCGACAGCGGCGCGGGCCCCGCCGCGGAACGGGCGGCGCTGATGTTCCTGGGCGGAATCAGCCTGGTGGCCGTCGCGCTGGCGCCCTTCGCGGCCGCCCTTGCGCTGAAGCTGACGCAGGAATAACACTTCGCAGGCCTTTTTGGGAAACAGAGCACCGATGAGTCTCGACACCGCCAAGCCGATGACGTGGTTCGGCCAGCTGGCCCATCCCGGCCGGTTCATGGCCTGGTCGCGCCACCTCGTCATGCCGCTGGCGGGGATCACCGCCGTCCTGTTCGCCATCGGGCTGTGGTACGTCTTCTTCAATTCCCCCGCCGACTACCAGATGGGCGAGACGGTGCGCATCATGTATGTGCACGTCCCCAATGCTTGGCTCAGCCAGTTCGTCTATGCCCTCATGGCGATCTCGGCCGTCGGCACGCTTGTCTGGCGCCATCCCATGGCCGACGTCGCGATGAAGGCCGCCGCGCCGCTGGGCGCCGCCTTCACCGCGCTGGCGCTTTATACCGGCGCGCTGTGGGGTCGGCCGACCTGGGGCACTTTCTGGGAGTGGGACGGGCGCATGACCTCGACCCTGATCCTTTTGCTCATCTATCTGGGCCTGATCGCGTTGTGGAACGCCTTCGACGACCAGCTGCGCGCCGCCAAGCTCGTCGCCGTGGTCACCCTGGTCGGGGCCCTGAACATTCCGGTCATCAAGTTCTCCGTCGACTGGTGGAACACCCTGCACCAGCCGGCCAGCGTGTTCCGGACCGGCGGGCCGGCCATGCCGCCCTCGCTGCTCGTTCCCCTGTTCGTGATGACCTTCGCCTTCACCTTCCTGTTCCTGATGCTCTATCTTGTGCGGATGCGCACCGAGATCCGCACGCGCCGCATCCGCGCCACCCTGCGCAAGCGCGCCATCGAAGGAGCACGCTGATGCCCGACCTCGGCCCGCACGCCGCCTATATTCTGGCCGCCTATGCCGGGGCGGCGCTCGTCGTCGCCGCGCTGATCGCCATGGTGGCGCTGACCAGCCGGCGCCAGAAGGCACGTCTCGACCGGCTCGAGGCCGAAACCCCGCGCCGCCGCCGATCCGATAGCGGGGAGACCCGGTCTTGAAGCGGGCCGCCGTCTTTCTCGTCCCGCTGGCCGTTCTCGTTGCGCTGGTGGGCCTGTTCGCCGCGACCATCCAGCGCGATTCCGACTATATCCCCTCCGCGCTGATCAACGAACCGGCCCCGGCAACGGACCTGCCGCCTGTCACCGGGCTCGGCATGGCCGGTTTCGGTCGCGACGACATCACGGGCGGGGTGAGCGTGGTCAACGTCTTCGCCTCCTGGTGCGTGCCCTGCCGCGACGAGCACCCCCTGCTCATGCGCCTCGCCGGACGCGACGACATCAACCTTTACGGCATCAACCAGAAGGACGCGCCCGAAAACGCCCGCGCCTTTCTCGAGAACCTGGGCAACCCCTATGACCGCATCGGCGCCGACCGCAACGGCCGCGCCTCCATCGAGTGGGGGGTCTACGGCGTTCCGGAAACCTTCGTCGTGAACCCCGATGGCATCATCACCTACAAGCACACCGGCCCCCTGACGGAGAAATCCTTCGAGACCTCGCTGCTGCCCGCCATCGCGGACGCGCGGGGCGGCACGGCGCAGTAGCGCTTGCACAACCCCGCATCACCGCCTAGATTGATGCGGACGCCGGTTCGCGAAGAACCGGCGTTTTTTCGCATCCGCACCGGCCCGATGCCCGCCAATGAAAGCCCTCGCCATGCGCGAAACCGACCTGCACCCCGACTGCGCACGGTGCGCCGGGCTGTGCTGTGTGCTGCTCGCCTTCGACCGCGGCAGCCAGTTCGCATTCGACAAGCCGGCCGCAACGCCCTGTCCGAACCTCGATTCGGGCCACATGTGCACTATTCACGACCGGCTCGCCGAAACCGGCTTTCACGGCTGCATCGCCTTCGACTGCCACGGCGCCGGCCAGCGCGTCATCCAGGAGGTGTTCGAGGGCAGGAGCTGGCGCGATGACCCAGCCCTGATGGCGCCGATGACCGATGCCTTCCGCCGTATGCGCACCATCCACGAGCACCTGGCGCTGCTCGCCACCGCCCGTACGCTCGATCTCACACCCGCCCTGTACGAAGAGATCGCGGCGCTCGAGGCCCGTCTCGATCCCGCGGAAGGCTGGACGCGCGATGCGCTCGCCGCCTGCGACGTAAAATCGCTGGAGCGGGACGTGCAACGGTTCCTCGCCGGCCTGCGCGACCGCGTGCCCGCCTGACCTACTCCGCGGGCGCGTCCTCGACCGCGTAGCGGTTCAGCACCGGCACCTGGAACATCGAGAAGATGATCGTGATCGGCATGATCCCCCAGACCTTGAACGCCACCCAGGTATCGGTCGAGAAATTGCGCCACACCACCTCGTTGACGATGGCGAGGAAGAAGAAGAACAGCCCCCAGCGCAGGGTGAGCAGCCACCAGCCGCGCTCCTTGAGGTGATAGACCTCGCCGAACACGTATCTGAGCAGCGACTGGCCGAACGCCATGCCGCCCAGAAGCACCGATCCGAACAGCGCGTTCACGATGGTCGGCTTCATCTTGATGAAGACGTCGTTCTGCAGATAGAGCGTCAGCCCGCCGAACACCAGAACCACGATGCCCGTGACCAGCGGCATCACCGCGACGCGCTTGAAGATCAGCCAGCTCACCCCCAGCGACACCACCATAGCCCCCATGAACCACGCGGTGGCCGTGAAGATGTTGTCGCTGAACACGTTCACGCCGAAGAACACGATCAGCGGCCCGAGCTCGAGCACGAGTTTGATCACCTGCTGCTTCATGTCGCCGCTCTGGGCCGGCGAAGTCGGATCGGTCATGTCTGTTCCCTGCCTGCGATCGCCACGGCGAAATCGCGCGCGGCGAAACTTTCGAGATCGTCGACGCCCTCGCCCACGCCGACATAATGCACGGGCAGGCCGAATTTCTTCGCGATCGCCACGAGAATCCCGCCGCGCGCCGTGCCGTCGAGCTTGGTCATCACCAGCCCCGTCACCCCGGCACGCTGGCCGAAGATGTCGACCTGGTTGAGCGCGTTCTGCCCCGTCGTCGCATCGAGCGTGAGCAGCACCGAGTGCGGCGCCGTCTCGTCGATCTTTTTGATCACGCGGATGATCTTCTCGAGTTCGGCCATCAATTCGTCGCGGTTCTGCAGCCGGCCCGCCGTGTCGATGATGAGAACATCGCTCCCCGCCGCCTTCGCCTCGGTCATCGCGTCATAGGCCAGCCCGGAGGCATCCGCCCCGGTCGGGCGCGTCATCACCGGCGCCCCGGTACGCTCGCCCCACACCTGCAACTGCTCAACGGCAGCGGCGCGGAACGTATCGCCGGCGGCAAGCATGACCTTCCTGTTATCGCGCGCGAACTTCTGCGCCAGCTTGCCGATCGTCGTCGTCTTGCCCGACCCGTTCACCCCGACCATCAGGATGACATAGGGGGTCTTGGCCGTATCGACATCGAGCGGCACCGCCACCGGCGCCAGCACCTTCTCGACCTCCTCGGCCAGAACGATGCGGACTTCTTCTTCCGTGATTTCCTTGTCGAACTTGTCCCGCGCCAGCGCCTCGGTAATCGACATGGCCGTATCGACCCCGAGGTCGGCCTGGATCAGGATATCCTCGAGATCGTCTAGGGTCGCCTGGTCGAGCTTTCTCTTGGTAAAGACCGCCGCGATGTTGCCGCCGAGCTGATCCGAGGAGCGCTTGAGCCCCGATGCCAGCCGCTGGAACCAGCTCTTCCTCGCCGGTTCGGCCGGCTCCACCGCTTCCGGCTCCGCCGCGGGCGCTTCGTCCTGGTGCTCGTCGATCCACTCCGGCGTCGTCTCGGGCGGGCCGGGATCGGCATGGGCGAGATCGTCCGCGTCCTCCGCCCCGGCAGGCGCCGGCTCCGCCGGAGGTTCCGGAACCTCGGCCCCTTCACCGGCGTGCTCGACCGCATCGGACCGCCCGGTCTCTTCCCCGGTTTCCGGGGAGTCCGGGGTATCCGGCGCCGGCCCGGCCGGCGTTTCCTCCGGCGGGCGGTCGTCGGTCTTCGTGTGGGGAACCTGCTCCTCGGCCTCGGTCTTGCCCCGGCCGAACAGCCGGGAGAACAGGCCCGATTTGTCTTTTGCGCTCACGCTGCCGTCCTTGATCTCTCGCCGACGAGCCCGGTTGCATTGGTGCCGGTGATGCGCACCGGCACGATATCGCCCTGCCGGCCCCCCTCGAGCATGACGGGCACGAACTGCTCGGTCCGCCCCACGCCCTCGCGCTCGACCAGCACGGTCTCGACCTGTCCCACGCGCGCCGCGCACAGCTTTTGGAACTGCTCTTCGCCCGCCGCCCGCAATTGCGCGGCCCGATCCTTGGCGACCGCCTTGGGCACCTGGTTGGGTATCTTCGCCGCCGGCGTCCCCTCGCGCTTCGAATAGGGGAAGACGTGCAGATAGGTCAGCCCCGCCTCCGCGACGATCGCCAGCGAGTTGGCGAACATCTCGTCGGTCTCCGTGGGAAAGCCCGCGATGATGTCCGCCCCGAACACCATGTCGGGCCGCGCCTTGCGCACCTGGGCGACGAAATCGAGCGTGTCCTGGCGGCTGTGCCGGCGCTTCATGCGTTTCAGGATCATGTCGTCGCCCGACTGCAGCGACAGGTGCAGATGCGGCATCAGCCGGGTGTCGCCCGCGATCGCTTCGTGCAGCGCGGCGTCCGCCTCGATGGAGTCGATCGAGGAAATCCTGAGCCGCGGCAGATCCGGCACGTGCCTGAGAATCTGCTGGGTGAGCGTGCCCAGCGTCGGCGTGCCCGGCAGGTCCGGCCCGTAGGAGGTGATGTCCACGCCCGTGAGAACGACCTCGCGATAGCCGTTGTCCACGAGCTTTTTGATCTGGTCGACCACCACGCCCATCGGCACCGAGCGCGAGGGCCCACGGCCATAGGGAATGATGCAGAAGGTGCAGCGATGGTCGCACCCGTTCTGCACCTGCACGAAGGCCCGGGCGCGCCCGTCCAGCCCGTCGATCAGGTGCCCGGCGGTCTCGCGCACCGACATGATGTCGTTGACCTGTACCTTGTCGTCGAGTTCGAGCCCGAAGGTGAGATTCCGGTAGGCCTCGGGCTTGAGCTTGTCGCCATTGCCGATGACGAGATCGACCTCGTCCATCCCGGCGAAGGTCTGCGCCTCGGTCTGCGCGGCGCACCCCGTCACGACGATGCGCCTGTCCGGATTCTCCCGCCGCGCCCGGCGGATGGCCTGGCGTGTCTGGCGCACCGCCTCGCCGGTCACCGCGCAGGAATTGACGATCAGCACGTCCTCGAGTCCCGCCGCCGTCGCCTGCTCGCGCATCACCTCGGATTCGTAGGTGTTCAGCCGGCACCCGAATGTCAGCGTATCGATGGCGCTCATGCCGCGGGCTCCGCAAGAAACTCGGCCGGCACCTCGCCGCGCCCGTCGAGCGCCCAGGGGCCGGTCATCAGGATATGGTTGTCGCTCTCCCGCCAGCTCAGCTGCAATTCGCCCCCGGGCAGCGCGACGGTCACCTCGCGCCCCATGCGCCCGGTGCGTGCCGCGCACACCGCCACGGCACAGGCGGCGGTTCCGCAGGCCTTCGTCAGGCCCGCACCGCGCTCCCAGACCGATACGCGCACATGGTCCTCGCCGATCACCTGCGCCAGCGAGATATTGGCACGCTCGGGAAAGATGGGATGATTTTCCAGCAGCGGGCCGAACCGGTCGAGCCCGTAGGTCTGCGGATCGTTCGGCACCCAGAACACGGCATGCGGATTGCCCACATTGACCACCGAGGGAGTGTGCATCACCGGTTCGTCGATCGGCCCGATCTGCAGCTCGATCCCGCGCGTGTCGCGGAATTCCTCCGCCAGAGGAATCTCTTCCCACGCGAACCGCGGCTCACCCATGTCGACCGTCACCGTATCCCCAAAGATCCAGGCGGGCAGCGGCCCGGCATTGGTGGCGATCGTCACCGCCTCGCGCCCCGTTTCCCCGGCGATCAGCGCCGCCACGCACCGCGAGGCGTTGCCGCAGGCATCGACCTCGGACCCGTCCTCGTTGAAAATGCGCATGAACACGTCCGCGCCCTCGTAGGGAGCCGCTTCCATGACGATGAACTGGTCGCACCCGATCCCGCTCGAACGGTCGGCAATGCGCCGCGCCTGATCGGACGTGAAGCTCACGCCCGCCGCGCGCGCATCGGCAACGACGAAGTCGTTGCCCAGCCCGTTCATCTTCAAATAGGGGACCGTCTCGGCCATTCACAAACACCGTGCCGTCAGTTTTCGCGCCCTATATGGCGTAGATTGATGGCAATTTCCAGTTAAGCGTTGCATGCGCGGCGCTCGGAAGGCCCATTGCCGTCTTGCCTCGCCTTCATGGCCCACCGCATTCGCACCCCACGAGAGAGGGCGTGTGGAGATGTTCGGAAAACCCGCAAGCCAGAGCCTTTGCCCATCGCCACCCCAAAAACCCTCATCCTGAGCCCGTCGAAGGACGAAGGGCTGGCCCCGGCGCTCGCCCCACACCGCAGCTGTCACCCCGGACCTGATCCGGGGCCCATTCGCGCATCCCGCTTGCTCATGGCACACCA
>CAZNHG010000135.1:0-8242 GCA_964572555.1 uncultured Devosiaceae bacterium
GTGAACTTGGCACTTGCCGCTTGAGCACTTATGTGCCGGTGTGAGACACTTCAGCCAGTCCTTGCGCGATAGAGATTTCCCTTGAACGCCATCGTTCCCGACCGTTCCCACTCGCTCAAGGCGATTCTGGGACCCACCAACACCGGAAAGACCTATTTCGCCATCGAGCGCATGCTCGCCCATTCCTCGGGGATGATCGGGCTACCGCTGCGGCTGTTGGCGCGCGAGGTCTACCAGAAGATCTGCCGGCGGGTCGGCGAGCATGCCGTGGCGCTGGTCACCGGCGAGGAGCGCATCGTGCCCGCCCACGCGCGCTACTGGGTCGCCACCGTCGAGGCCATGCCCGGCGACGTGCCGGTCGAGTGCCTTGCCGTCGACGAGGTGCAGACCGCCAGCGATTTCGAGCGCGGCCACATCTTCACCGACCGCATCCTCAACGCGCGCGGCCGGTCCGAAACCCTGCTGCTGGGCGCCGAAACCATGGCCCCGGTCATCAGGCGCCTCCTGCCGGGCGCCGAGATCATCCACCGCCCGCGCCTGAGCGAGTTGACCTGGGCGGGATCGAAAAAGATCACCCGCCAGCCCGCCCGCAGCGCGCTTGTCGCCTTCTCGGCCCGCGAGGTCTACGCTATCGCCGAGCTCGTGCGCCGCCACCGCGGCGGCGCGGCGGTGGTCATGGGCGCTCTATCGCCGCGCACCCGCAACGCCCAGGTCGATCTCTACCAGAACGGCGATGTCGACTTCCTGGTCGCCACCGACGCCATCGGCATGGGGCTCAATCTCGACGTGCGCCACGTCGCTTTCGCTTCCGACACCAAGTTCGACGGCCACCAGACGCGCCCGCTCACCCCGGCTGAACTCGGCCAGATCGCCGGCCGCGCGGGCAGGCACATGCATAACGGCACGTTCGGCGTCACCGGCCATACGCCGGGGTTCGACGAGGACCTGGTCGAGAGGCTCGAGGGCCACGACTTCGAACCGGTCAAGGTCCTGCAATGGCGTAATACCGATCTCGGCTACAAATCGATCGACGCCCTGCGCGAGTCGCTCGAGGTGTCCCCCGAAAACCCCAGCCTCACCCGTGTGCCCGTCGCCACCGACCAGAAGGCGCTCGAGTTCCTCGGCCGCAACGAGGCGGGCGCCATGGCCAGGGACGAGGACGCGGTGCGCCTGTTGTGGGAGTGCTGCCAGATCCCCGATTATTGCGACATCTCGCCGGCCCAGCACGGCGAACTCATTACCCGCGTATTTACCGACCTGATGCGTCACGACAAAGTCGACACGGACTGGATTGCCGAGCAGGTGCGCTTCTGCGACAATGCAAATGGCGATATCGACACATTGTCGAACAGAATCCGTCAGATAAGAACCTGGACATTTGTCGCCAACCGCAGAAACTGGCTGGAAGATCCGAACCACTGGCGAGAAGTAACCCGGGATATTGAGGACCGTTTGAGCGACGCCCTGCACGAAAGGCTGACCCAGCGTTTCGTGGATCGGCGCACCAGCATACTGATCCGGCATTTAAGAGACAGACGCATGCTATCACCCGAAATCAATGACAAGGGCGAAATCTCGCTTGAGGGCCACCTCATCGGGACGATCGAGGGCTTTCGATTCGCTCTGGCTAGGTCCGGCGAAGACGGCGACCCCAAGGGGCTGCGCGCCGCCGCCGCGAACGTCGTCGCGCCCGAAATCCGCAATCGCGCCAACAAACTCGCCGGTGCGCCCAACGAGGAGCTGGTGCTCGCCACCGACGGCTATGTGCGTTGGCGCGGCGAAGTCGTGGCCGAGCTTGCGGAGGGCGACGACATCTTTTCCCCGCGCGTGCTGGTGCTCGCCGACGAGAGCCTGAGCGGGCCCGACCTCGACCGCGTGCAGGACCGGCTCAACCTTTGGTTGCGGCACCTGATCAACACCCAGCTCGAGCAGATCGTGGCATTGCGCGACCCCGCCGGCATCGAGGGGACGGCGCGCGGCATCGCCTTCCAGCTCGCCGAACATCTGGGGCTGCTGCCGCGCCCCGCCGTCGCGGACGAGGTCAAGAGCCTCGACCAGGACGTGCGCGGCAAGATGCGCAAGCTCGGCGTCAAGTTCGGCGCCTACCACATCTACGTGCCCATGAGCCTCAAGCCCGCTCCGCGCGAGCTGGCGCTGATCCTGTGGGCGCTCAAGAACGGCGGCGCGCGCCAGCCCGGCGTTTCCGACCTGCCGCACATCATCCTGTCGGGCCGCACCTCGTTCGAGATCGACCCCGCAATCGACAAGCGGCTCTACGAGATCGCCGGCTTCAAGGTGGCGGGTAACCGCGCCGTGCGCGTCGACATTCTCGAGCGGCTGGCCGATATCATCCGGCCGCTCGTCTCGCTCGACGCCTCCCGCGCCGAGGGCGAGCTGCCCCCGGGCGCCGCCGACAAAAACGGCTTCCGCGTCACGGTCGAGATGACCTCGCTGCTGGGCTGCGCGGGCGAGGACTTCGCCTCGATCCTGAAGTCGCTCGGCTACCGCGTCCAGCGAACGCCGATCGAGCAGCCGGCCGCCGGTAGCGACGGCGTCGCCGATCTCGAAAAACTCGACGGCGAGACGCCGCCTGCTAGCGATACAAACGAGAAACCCGCCGAGCAGGCTGATCTTGAGGACGCGGAAAAGCTCGATGGCAGCTCGGGCGAGCAGCCGGCTGCCGCGAACGACGACGCCCCGGAAGGCGAGGCCGCCGCGTCCGGCGAGGATGCCGGCCCGCAATACGACGAGGTCTGGTTCCCCGCCAGCCGCCGACCCGACAACAATCGCCAGCGTCAGCGCGGCAATGGACAGGACAAGGCCAAGGGCGGCAAGCCCAAGGCCGGGCGTGGAGACGGTCCGCGCGGACCCAAGCCGGGCAACAAGAAACGCGATTCTGACCGTCCCGCGCGCAAGGAGAAGCCGGTCGATCCGGATTCGCCATTCGCCGCCCTGGCCGCGCTCAAGGAGCAGAACCGCAAGTGAGCGGCGGCACCACACCCGGCGAGTCCCGTCAAAGACTCGACAAATGGTTGTGGTATGCGCGCATCCTGAAGTCCCGCACCCGGGCGCAAAAGCTCGTCCAGAGCGGCGCGGTGCGCGTGGATGGCACACGGGTCACCGGCGCCGACACGCGTATCGGGCCGGGCAACGTGCTTACTATGACGGTGCATGACCGCTTGCGGGTACTCAGGGTGCTTGACCCCGGCACACGGCGCGGTCCCGCCGCCGAGGCGGCGACGCTTTATGAGGATATCTCGCCGGCCGTGTCCGGACGCGGGAAGGGGGTGGCCCCGGCGCCGCGCAGCGGCGTACGCCCGCCCGGTGCGGGGCGCCCCACCAAGCGCGAGCGGCGCGAGACCGACAGGCTGAAGAGCGAGTTGGGTCTCGATCCGGACGGCTAGATAGAGCGTTCTCAGAACAAGTGGGCACCACTTGTTCGGTTCGAAAACGCGACCACTTCAGAATTTGGAGTTCCCGTTCTGATTCCATCAGAATGGAAAATGCTTCAGAAAACGGGCGGGAGGGCGCGAACGCAAACCCTTTCCGCGTTCATGGTGCGGCACAAAAGTCTTTGCCCGCCAGAGCGCTTGCCCTTGGCGCCAAAACCGTTTAGCAACCTTCCCGCATCACCATGACCGGGTGTGGCCCGGTTTCTCGAAAGTAACCGGCCCAACAGGCAGGATCGAAGAGTTTATGACCTATATCGTCACGGACAATTGCATTCGTTGCAAGTACATGGACTGTGTCGAAGTGTGCCCTGTCGATTGCTTCTATGAAGGCGAGAACATGCTCGTCATTCACCCCGACGAATGCATCGACTGCGGCGTGTGCGAGCCGGAGTGCCCGGCCGAGGCCATCAAGGCGGATACCGAGCCGGGCCTCGAGAAGTGGCTTGAAGTCAACACCAAGTATTCGGCCGTCTGGCCCAACATCACCGAGAAGCGCGATCCGCCCGAGGATGCCGAGAAGCACGACGGCGAAGAGGGCAAGTACGAGAAGTACTTCTCCGAGGAGCCCGGCGAGGGCGATTGATCGCCACGGGACGCCCGGGCCCTGCTCACCGACTAGGCAGTGCTCCGTTGACCCCGGTTAACATCTTGATTCGGCGGTTTTGATTCCGCCGAAAAATTATGCTATATTCGTCACAATTAACAGTCCAGGCGTCCCATCACTTCAACATCGGGTGCCAAGATAGCACCGAGAGAAAATCCGAAAATTGATTGTGATCCCGGCCGGTTTGTCCGACTGGCGTGGGTGCTGGATTGATGATGCAAGATGCCCCCGTGCGGGGCAGTTTGTGTGTGGCGGGCAAATTGCCGGCAAAAAGGCAAAATGCGCGCCGTGGCGTCACATGATGGAGTATGCCCGATGGCAGCAACTAAGAAGTCCCAGCAGCGTGCTGGTTTCAAGACCGGTGAATTCGTCGTTTACCCGGCTCACGGCGTTGGTCAGATCATGGCCATCGAGGAGCAGGAGGTGGCCGGTCTGTCCCTTGAACTGTTCGTGATCAGTTTCGAGCAGGACAAGCTGACGCTGCGCGTGCCGATTGCCAAGATCAAGTCGGTTGGGATGCGCAAGCTGGCCGTGGATGAAATGGTCAAGAAGGCGCTGGACACCGTAACCGGCCGCGCCCGCATCAAGCGCACCATGTGGTCGCGCCGGGCGCAGGAGTACGAAGCCAAGATCAATTCCGGCGACCTGATGTCCATTTCCGAGGTCGTGCGCGACCTGTACCGCTCCGACGATCAGCCCGAACAGTCCTATTCCGAGCGCCAGCTTTTCGAGCAGGCCATGGACCGAATGTCGCGCGAGATCGCCGCGGTGAACAAGGTCACGCTGACCGAGGCCGTCCAGCTGATCGAAAAGAACCTCGCCAAGAGCCCGCGCCGCGGTAAGACCGACGCGGAAGGCGAGGGCGACGAAGAAGCCGCGGCATAACGCCAACGCATCCTCTCGAAAAGTTTCCTCATCGGGGCCGGCTCACCAGCCGGCCTCTTTTTTTGGAATGCCGGCAGAGGGTGGGGCAACGGCATCGCAAAGCCTCTCCAAGCCCTCACACGCCCACCGCTACTCCACGGTAACGATCTTGTACGCGCGCCCGACCTCCACCGGATCGCCGAGATACAGATTGTTCAGCACAAGGAACAGCTCACCCGCATTGGCCACCGGCCCCATGCGCTCGGCAAGGCTCGACAGCGTATCGCCCTGGTGGGCGGTGACGATGTCGATGGATGCCTTCTTGATCTCGGCGATATCGGCGTCCGTCGCCTGGTGAAAGCTCTTCAGCGTCGCCTCGGCGGCGTCCGCGAAGCCGGAGCTGTCGGCGCGGGCGGCGAAGATGAAGCGGTAGACCTCGCCATCGAAGCGCAGCACGGCGACCCGGAAGATCCATTCGTCCGTCTCCGCTTCGCCCGAGGCCATGGGAATGCCGTTGTAGCTGTGCTCGGTGATCGTGTCGGGCTTGAGCCCCGCGATCCAGCCCGAGCGCAGGTATTCGGGCAGCTCCATCGAACCGGGCACCTCGGCGGTATCGAACCGCACCGCCTCGCCGTCCCCCGCCACCGCGACAACGGCGGGCTGGGTGTTCTTCAGCGTGTAGCCGCGCGGCACGGTAAAGGTGAACCCCAGCGACGGGTGCACGAACTTGCGCCCGATAATGGCGCCATGCGCTGGGCTGTCGCCGAAGCGCAGCCCGTCGATCGCCTCGAGATAGGCTTCGCGATCGGTCTTGCCGGTCCCTTCCTCGCCGAAGGCGCGGGCGCTTTCCACCGCCTGCTGGATGCGCTCGGGCGTCGAGGGGTGGCTGGACAGGAAGTCGTCGCCCGAACTCGTCCCGTTCCGGCTCAGGCTGGCAAAGCGCCCCATCGCCTCGAGAAAACGTGCCGCGGCGTGGGGGTCGTAACCCGCCCTGCCGGCGATCTTGACGCCTTCCTCGTCCGCCTCGAGTTCCTGGCGCTGGTTGAAGGCCGCCAGCGACAGGCGCGAGCGCGCTGCGCTCTGGTCCGTCTTGGCGTTACCGCCCAGCACGTTGGTGATCACCCGGTCGACGATCTCCGTCGTGCGCGAGCGTTCCGAGCGCGCCCGAGCGTGGCGCAGCGTGACATGCGCGATCTCGTGCGCCATGACCGCGGCCAGTTCGCTCGCGTCGTTGGCGAGCGCCAGAATGCCGCGAGTCACGTAGATGTACCCGCCGGGCAGGGCGAAAGCGTTCACGTCCGCCGTGTCGAGAATGGTGACGGTATAGCTCTCGTCGCCCTGGTCGGCTGCGGTAAGCAGGCGCCCCGCTATCCGCGCCACCATGATCTCGGCCTGCCGGTCGGAATAGACGCCGCCATAGGCCGAGATGATCCGCGGATGCTCGCGCCGGCCGATGACCTTGTCCTCGGGGTCGGTACCCGCCGGCACGGCGGTCGATCTGCCGCTGTCCGATCCCGTGCGCGTCACCGAGACGTCGGACCCGCTCATGAATCCCGAGCACCCGGCCAGTGCCAACACTGTCACGAGGCACGCAGCACGCGCCAGGGTTCCCGATTTCAATGCCGCACCAATCATTTCGTCGCTAGAACTTCGATCTGTTCGGGGTGGGTGACCTCTATGCGAGGCCCGTCATGCGCATCCACCCAGCCGCGCACGCGCACCACTGTCCCCTCATAACGCAAGGGATCGATTCCCGCATCCTCGAAGATGACCTGCCCCCCGCGCTCGATCACCACGGTGAAGTCTTCCTTCCAGTGCCGCCCGAAGTTCAGATAGACGCGCGAGCCCGCCCTGTCAGCGAGAAGCACGCGTCCCTCGACGAGCTCGTAGTGCCCGACACGCTCCAGCAGCGCCTCCGGCCGGTCTGCCTGCCGGATGGCGTAATAGGGCCGCGTCCAGATTCCGCGCGCTGCGCTGCGTGCATCGCGTTCGGCGGTATAGAGCTCGTCGAGGCAGAACCGGTTGTCCGGGAAGGAATAGACCCGCGCCAGCCCTGCTTCCACCATGGCCCGCTGTGCCCACACGGTTTCTTCGCCGTCGCTGATGAACATGTGCGCCAGGATGCGCCCGTGCCGGTCCTCGGTCTCCCCGCCATAGCGCAGCTCGACCTCCGCTCCCAGCGCGATTTCCTCGAGCCTGTCCTTTGCCGTGTCCGCCAGCGGCCACGTCGGGAATCCTTCGCGCCCCAGCGGCAGCTTGGGCGCCTGCATGCCGATCAACCGCACCTGCCGGTCGCTCTCCAGCAGAACCGTGTCACCGTCGGTCACCGAGACGACCTTCCCCTGTGGGCCCGGCCGCAACTGGTCGCAAGCCTTTGCACCGAAAGAAAGAAAAGCCGCCAAGACAAACGCCGTGATCGAGAAGGTGGTGATAGCCGTCAACAACAATGCGCCCCGCACGCAAACCGCAACCTACATTGCACCGAATTGCGGCAAAAATCATCCCGTGATCTTGCACGTCGTTTGCAACCGGGGAGGAGCAGGGCATTGCCTCTTCCTTCCCGCGCCCGGTTTGACTATGGTCGCGGCGCGCGTGGTCCCGTAGCTCAGCAGGATAGAGCATCAGATTCCTAATCTGAGGGTCGCAGGTTCGAATCCTGCCGGGATCACCATTTCGACACGGTCCGTTCTGGACACATGGTTTACATTTGATACCGGAGACATGGTTGACACTTTCTCCGGGGCGAATGGGTTTGGACCTGGTTCGACACGGCCCTCCTCCTTATCGAAGAATCCGAGATCATAGTCCAGGAAGGTGACGCTCCAGATATCGTCGTCGACCTCTCGGATGCCGATGATCTGGCCGGCGAAGACGGTGCTCAGGTTGATCTTGCGCTTTCCGATGCAGATGCGTCCGCAGTGGGTGACCCGCACGGCTCGGTCGTGGAACGGGTAGTCGGGTTCTTCAGGCGGGCGATAGACCCGCGATGAAGGTGTATAGATCTCGCCGGGGCAGGCGCCCTTGAGGGCCTGATGGGGACGCTCGTTATTGTAAAGGCGCACGAAGGCGTAGAAGCGCTCCTGCTGCTGAAGGAAGTTGAAGGAGGCCGGCTTGGTCGTCTCCTTCTTCAGCGTCAGGTGCATACGCTCATGGCGGCCGTTTTGCTGCGGGCATCCGGGCTTGATGCGCTCCAGCCTTATGCCGAGTCTCAACCACCACACCGACAGTTTGGAGAGGCCGAACAAAGCGTTGCCGGAGGCGAAGGGCGCCCCGTCGACGTCGCCGGGATGCGCATGTCGCCGGCCAGCCTGTGCACCAGCAG
>CAZNHG010000136.1:0-8167 GCA_964572555.1 uncultured Devosiaceae bacterium
CGTCGGCAAGGCCCGGGTCGGTCATGATGGTGGCCGGGTTGGAGTTCACCAGCACCACCCGGTAGCCCTCCTCCTTGAGCGCCTTGCAGGCCTGTGTGCCGGAGTAGTCGAACTCGCAGGCCTGGCCGATGATGATCGGCCCGGCACCGATGATCATGATCGATTTGATGTCTGTGCGTTTGGGCATGAGCGCGGGTCCATCTCGGGCGTAACCGTGCGTCTCCGGGCGCAGGGCACCGGGGCGCGGAAGGTTGAATGCGAAGGCTAGGAGGGCCTTATAGGCAAAGCCGATGGGGAACGAAAGGGTGAAATGCGGGTATTTGCAATTCCCCGTGACGGCCACGCGCGAGGCGGGTGGGCGCGCTGCCTCACCGCGCCGTCTTGTAACCCTCGGGCACGCCGTTGGGCGAGAGCACGAATTGCCAGACCTGGATGGCGCGGGAGCGGAAGCCGCCGGCGCAGCACAGCAGGTAGTACTCCCACATGCGCTTGAAGCGGCGCTCCTCGTCGGTCCTGGGTTCGGGCCACTTCTTCTGGAAGTTCTCGTTCCACGCCATCAGGGTGTTGTCGTAGTGCGGCCCGATGTTGTGCAGGTCGATCATGACGAACTGGCCCTCGATGGCCTCGCCGACCTGCTTGATGGAGGGCAGCACGCCGCCGGGGAAGATGTACTTGTCGAGCCAGGGGTCGATCGTCGTCTTGCTGTCGGGCGAGCCGATGGTGTGCAGCAGGAACAGGCCGTCGTCCTTGATGGCGCGGCGGGCGCACTCGAAGTAGGTCTTGTAGTTCTTGTAGCCCACGTGTTCGAACATGCCCATCGAGACGGCATGGTCCACCTTGCCGTCGAACTCGCGGTAGTCCTGCACCCGGAAGTCGACGGGCAGGCCCTTGTAGCGCTTGGTGGCGTATTCGACCTGGTCGGGCGAAACGGTGACGCCGACGCATTCGGCACCGTACTTCTCGGCGGCGAAGCCCATGAAGGCGCCCCAGCCGCAGCCGATGTCCCAGACCTTGTCGCCCTTTTCGAGGCCGATCTTGCGGCAGATGAGGTCGAGCTTGGCTTCCTGGGCCTCGTTCACGTTGGTGACGCCGTCGGTCCAGTAGCCGCACGAGCCGGTCATGCGGTCGTCGAGGGAGGCGGCGTAGGCGTCCGTCTCGTTGTAGTGCATCTTCGCCACGCGCCGGGCGCGGCTGACGGTCTGCATGTTCAGGAAGCGCGCCTGGACGAGCTGCCAGATGAGGTTCGGCGTAATGCGGATCTTGTCCTGCAGGTTGGCGCCGACCACGCGGTTGAAGAACTCGGCGAGGTCCTCGCACTCCCACCAGCCGTCCATGTAGGCTTCGCCCAGGCCCAGCGAGCCGTGGGCGAAAATGCGGTTCCACGTATCGGGATTGTTGATCTGGGGGTCCCAGGGGTTCGGACCGTTCACGGTGATTCCGGCTTCAGCGAGCAAGCCGGTCAGAAAGGATTCCTGGCTCATACGACTAGTTCCGCCCTCTTATTTTTCGCTCAGAAGCTAAAAGACGATGGCGCGAAAGGAAAGAGCATCGATGGCGGCGGCGGCATGGCGCCTTCGTGGAAGAGATTGTTTCGGGAAAACAAAATGTTATTGCCGGAAATTCGAGCGAGCATGTTCTTCCGGACGTGTGGCGCGGCTGGCACAGTTTGGGGTGGAACAGGCCCGAAACGGGCTCCTCAAAGAGGGGTGGGCGAATCGTGCGGGCCTGAAGAAGGGGAGCCGCCGGGCTCCCCTTCAGTTGGAGGTTACCTACAGCGTGATGCGGTAGATGCCGAATCCTTCGGCGCTGGTCTCGCCTGTCGCCTCGATGTCGACGGCCGTGACGTCGTCGACATGCTCGACGGCCTTCGGGCCGGTCTCGAACAGCACGGAGCCGCCGATTTCGGCCAGGGCCCAGTTGCTGTCGGCCTTGGGGTTGATCGTGCCCTGTTCGTGGATGAAGCGCACGATGACGTCGCGGTTGGTGTCCGGGCCGACGAAGATGATGGTCGAGCCGTCGTTGCCCGGGAAATCACCGCCGCCGCCGGCGCGGTAGTTGTTGGTGGCGACCACGAACTTCTGGTCGGGGTCGATCGGGGCGCCCTCGAACTGCAGGTCGACGATGCGGTTGGCGTCCGCATTGATTAGTTTGCCCTCGGAGTTGTATTTCGAGGGCTGGGTGATGTCGATCTTGTAGGTTACCCCGTCGATGACGTCGAAGTTGTAGGAGGGGAACTCCGGATTGATCAGCGGCTGGTCGGTCGCGCCCTGCTCGACCTGGTTGAAGATGCCGGCGGAGCGTTCCAGCCAGTCCTTGACCGTCGCGCCGTCGATGAGGACCGCGCGCACCGTGTTCGGATAGAGGTAGAGGTCCGCGACGTTCTTGATGGCAACCGGGCCGACGGGCACGTCGGTGTAGTACTCGGGGCCGCCGCGGCCGCCGGCCTTGAAGGGAGCGGCGGCGGAGAGGATGGGCAGGCCTTCCCATTCGGTGCCCTGCATCATGCGCTCGATGTACCAGGTCTGGGCCTGACTGACGATCTGCACCGAGGGGTCATCGGCGACCAGCGCGAAATAGGAGTGCAGGGGCGCCGCCGTCTCGCCGACCGGGCGGCGGATGTATTCGAGGGTCTGCTCATGGGTCTGCTCGACCGAGGCGAGGACCGGGGCGACCGATTCGACGGTGGGCTGGACTTCGCCGTCGACGCGCTCGGAGATCGGGCGCGCCTCGGAGGTATGGTCGACGATGGACCACTTGCCGTCGTCGTCACGCTCGAGCAGCAGGTCGACGAGGCCCATGTGGGAGCCCCAGAAGCCGCCCATGACGGCGGGCTTGTCCATCAGCGTGCCCTTGACGTTGTCGACGCCGGCCATCTCGGCGTAGTCGCCGGGGAAGACGTTGTGGTGGTGGCCTGTGAAGACCACGTCGATCCCCTCGACGCCGGCGAGGAAGAGCGAGGCGTTCTCCATGCCCTCGGCTTCATTGGGGTCGATGCCCGAGTGGGAGAGGCCGACGATGATGTCACAGCCTTCCTCGCGCATCTGCGGGACGTAGGCCTTGGCGGTCTGCACGATGTCGCGGGTCATCACGCTGCCGGTGAGGTGATGGCTGTCCCAGACCATGATCTGGGGCGGAACGAAGCCGATGAAGCCGATCTTGACGGTGTGGGTTTCGCCGGCGCCGTCGGTGATCCGCTTTTCGACGATGCGGTAGGGCTCGATCAGCGTGTCGTCGTCGAGCGGGTTGCTGGCGAGGGTGTCGCCCTTGGCGATGTTTGCACACACGAAGGGGAACTGTGCGCCCTGCAGCGAGCGCATGAGGAAATCGAGCCCGTAGTTGAACTCGTGGTTGCCGAGCGTCGCGACCTCGTAGCCCAGCGTGTTCATGGCCGCGATCATCGGGTGCAACTGGTCCTCGGAGGAGAAACCGCGCTCATAGGCGACAAAATCGCCCATCGGATTGCCCTGGATGAGGTCGCCGTTGTCGATGAGCATGGAGTTGCCCGCCTCGGCGCGCACGTTCTCGATCAGTGCCGCGGTGCGGGCGAGGCCCATCGTGTCGTTGGGAGCGTCGGCATAATAGTCATAGGGGAAGATGGCGACGTGGATATCCGTGGTTTCCATGATGCGCAGGTGCGCCTGGCTGGCCGCCGCGCGGGCCGCGAACGGGTGCATGACGATGAGCGCGCCGGCGCTGGCGGTGCCGGCAAGGAAGGCACGGCGCGAAATGGTGTCTCTGAAAAGCATCTGAAATCTCCTGCAGTTGAGCGGGCGTGGCCAGGACCCGCGTGTCCCCATGGTTCGCGGCTCGTTCGGGCCAGACCGTTTGCGCCGTCTCAATGCAGGCGTGTGATGACACGGCTGTGACGCCCCGACCCGGCGGCACAGAAATTTGACCATCTGGTCGAAATCTGCGCCGTGCATGTGGCCGAGTCAATCGGGTTGTATCCTGGCGGTGGAAAGGCGAGGCTGATGGTGTGGGGGCAGGCATGGGGCCGCCATGTGCGGCCCCGCGACGAGGGAGAGACCATGGCAGGCGACATTCTGGCGGAAGGGCCACCGGCGACCGCAATCCGTTTCCCGGATCACGGCGGGATACCGAACAACCGGCTGCCGCTGCTGCACTATGCGTCGGTGCTCACGCCGGACGACGCGAGCGCGGAAGCCATGGAGGCGCTGCTGGAAGAGGGCGGCTGGCCGCCGCGCTGGCGCGCCTCGGTGTTCACCTATCACCATTATCATTCGACCTGTCACGAAGTGCTCGGGGTTGCGCAGGGAGAGGCCGAACTGCACATGGGCGGGCCGGACGGCGAGATCCTGACGGTCGCGGCCGGGGACGTCATTGTCATTCCGGCCGGTGTGGGGCACAAGCGCGTCTCCGAGTCCGGCGGTTTCATGGTCGTGGGCGGCTATCCGCCGGGGCAGGAGGTGGATTTGCTGCGCGGCGAGCCGGGGGAGCGGCCGCAGGCCGACAGCAACATTGCCAATGTGCCCATGCCCGAGACCGATCCCGTGTTCGGGATGAACGGGCCGCTTTTCTCTTTATGGACCCTTCACGAATAGCCTGATGGACACTTTCGACGTAGTGATACTCGGCGCGGGCGCCGCGGGGATGATGTGCGCCATCGAGGCGGGCCGGCGCGGGCGGCGCGTGCTCGTTGTGGAGCACAACCGCAAGCCGGGCGAGAAAATCAGGATTTCCGGCGGCGGGCGGTGCAATTTCACCAACATCAATGCGAGCGTGGCGAATTTCGTCTCGGCCAACTCCAAGTTCGCGATATCGGCGCTGAGCCGTTACACCCAGCATGACTTTCTGGAGATGGTGGAACGCCACGGCATCACCTGGCACGAGAAGACGCTGGGGCAGCTGTTCTGTGACGAGAGTTCGCAACTCATCATCGACATGCTGCTGGCGGAGATGGCGGATGCGGGCGCCGAATTGCGTACGGGAGTCGCCGTCGATGCCGTCCGGCAAACCGATGACGGGTTCATGGTGAGCTGCGACGGCCGGCAGATCGCGAGCGAGGCCGTCGTGGTGGCCTGTGGAGGCAAGTCGATCCCGAAGATGGGTGCGAGCAATTTCGGCTACAAGCTGGCCGGGCAGTTCGGTGTGCGCGTGACCGAAACGCGTCCGGCACTGGTGCCGCTGACCTTCGAGCCGGGGCTTTTGGAGCAGACGCGGGAGCTGTCGGGCGTTTCGGCGGATGCCGAGGTGCGGTGCAACGGTACATCGTTCCGCGAGGCGCTGCTGTTCACCCATCGCGGGCTGAGCGGGCCGGCGGTCCTGCAGATTTCCTCCTACTGGCGGGAAGGCGATGCAGTGGCTATCGACATGGCGCCGGACCGCGATGTTCTGGATCATCTCAAGGCGGCGCGGCGAGAGAGCGGCAAGCAGGATATCGCCACGGTTCTGGCCGGCATCCTGCCGAAGCGGCTTGCGCAGATGGTTGCAGGCGGACCGGGGCGTCTCGGCGACATGAGCGATGCGGTGCTCGAAGCACTGGCGGCGCGTGTGTCGGACTGGCGGGTGAAGCCGACGGGCTCGGAGGGCTATCGCACGGCGGAGGTGACGCTGGGCGGCGTCGATACGCGTGATCTCGATGCGAAAACGCTGGCGGCGAAGAAGGTGCCGGGATTGTATTTCATCGGAGAGGTCGTTGACGTCACCGGCTGGTTGGGCGGCTACAACTTCCAGTGGGCCTGGAGTTCGGGCTGGGCCGCAGGGCAGGTTGCCTGAAACCCTGAAACAATGTGTGTCATTAAGGACGCGCCGATTTCGCTGTACCTGTCGAGCGCTGGTCGCGTTCTCGAACCGAACAAGTGGTATCCACTTGTTCTGAAAACGCTCTAGTATTAGCACGACCTTATTTTTCGGATCGGGGACCGGTCGGGTGAGCGCTGGCGAAGGCATACCGCAGATTCTGCATTTCTGCTGGAAGACCAACGAAGTGCCGGGGCGCATGGGCAATCATCTTGCCCGGTGGCGCGCCCTGCATGCCGACTGGGATGTGCGGTTGTGGACGGATGCGACCATGCGCGAGTTCGTGGCGCAGGACTACCCGGAACTGTTGCGTCTCTACGATGGCTATGAGGAGCCCATCCAGCGCGCGGACGCCTTTCGCTATCTCGTGCTGCACCGCCTCGGTGGTGTCTATGCCGATCTCGAGATCGCGCCGCTGCGGGCCATCGATGGCCTGATCGCCGGACAGGGCTGTATCGTCGGGCTGGAACCCTACGAGCATATCGGGCCGGACCTGCGGCATTCGGGTGTGCCATATCTACTGTCGAATGCGTTCATGGGCGCAGGGGCGGGGAACCCATACATCGCGGCGATCCTCGACCTTCTCCCCAGGCTGGCGGACATCCCCGACGTCTTCTTCTCGACCGGACGGGCGGTGACGACGGGGGCGGCGGTGCGGTTGCCGAAGGCCGACCGGCCCGTGCTGGTGCCGGCGCGCCTGTGGGCGCCGAAATGCGTTGACGGCAAACCGTGCGCGACAGACGCCTATCTGGCCAGGATGCTGGGGGAGGCTTTCGATTTCGTGCGGCCGGAGAGAAAGGCGTTCGTCTCCAACCACTGGCTGATGAGCGGGGCGCGATTTGCGAGTCGGAACAAGTTGTTGGCGGCGCCCTTTCGTGCGCTGGGCGATGCGCAATGGCGCGCGCGGGCGTTCCGCCACCCGGAGCTCGCGGCCTCGCCGCTGCCGGATGCCGAGCCGTATCACGACCAGACTCCCAAGCCGCCCGAACGCGATCCCGGCGTGACGGTTTGCGTGATGCTGCGCGACGGCGAGGCGCTGTCGCCGACCCTTGCCGCTGCGCTACAGGCGCTCGATTACCCGCGCGACCGGCTGGCGTTCGAACTCGGCGCCTTCGTTCAGGAGGATGGCGAGCAGGCCGCGGTCGGCGCGAGCATGGAGGCTCTGCGGGCCGCGGGTATCAAGGACGCCAGCGTCCGCTATGTCCCGCGTCCGATCGCGGAAGCGCGAGGGAGGCCGCAACCCGCGCCGGCGAACGAGCCGATGGCGTGGTCGGCGCGCATGCGCAATCAACTCATCGATGCGGTCGGTGCCGAGAGGGAGTGGACGCTGTTCATCGGCGGAGAGGCCGGTGACGTTCCCCCCGATGCCCTGCGGCAGGCCTTGTCCGCGGGTTACCCGGTGGTGGCGCTGGGTATGCGCGCGCCGTCGGGAGAGGACCTCGATCTGTCGACCCATCGTTACGCACGAGGGGGCGGGATACGCGTGATGTTCGACGTCGTCGGGCCGGATGGCGTTGCGACAGCGGCGCGCGGACAGCGGGTCTATCCGGGTGTGCAGCGGGCGTTCCGGCTGGTGCCGCTCGATGGGGTCGGGCGCGGGTTCGTTCTGGTCAATCGGGACGTGCTGAAGGCGGGTGTGCGCTTCGCCGAGACGCCCCTTCACCTGCATCTCGATGGCGAGGCGTTCGCCATCGACGCGCGCTTGCATGGCTTCGAGGTGGCCGCGTTGACCGAACTGGCGGTGTCGCCGCGGTAGAGCGTGTCGGGCTGAACTGCATTCAGCCCGACACCCTCAAGTCTCTGTTTTGTCGCGAGTCCGAACCGAAAAAGTGGTACCCACTTTTTCTGGACACGCTCCGGGGCGGCTTACTGCACCGCCGTCGTGATCGGATATTCGGGGTTCTGCGGCAGGCCCTTCTGCTCGCGCACCAGGTTCAGGAAACGCGTGAACAGATAGTGCGCATCGTGCGGGCCGGGCGAAGCCTCGGGGTGATACTGCACCGAGAAGATCGGCTTGCCGGTGACCGTGATCCCGCAATTCGAGCCGTCGAACAGCGATTTGTGCGTTTCGACGATGCCCTCGGGCAGGGTGGTGCCATCGACGGCGAAGCCATGGTTCATCGAGGTGATCTCGACCTTGCCGGTGGTCAGGTCCTTCACCGGGTGGTTGGCGCCATGGTGACCCTGGTGCATTTTCGTCGTATTGGCGCCGAGTGCCAGCCCGAGAAGCTGGTGCCCGAGGCAGATGCCGAACAGCGGCAGGCCGGACTCTGCCAGTTTGCGGATGATCGGCACGGCATACCCGCTCATCGCCGCGGGGTCGCCGGGGCCGTTGGACAGGAAGATGCCGTCGGGCTTCATGTCGAGGATGTCCTCGGCGGAGGTGGTCGCGGAGACGACCGTCACG
>CAZNHG010000137.1:0-6372 GCA_964572555.1 uncultured Devosiaceae bacterium
CGCGCCTTGCTGGGCATTTGCCTTGGCGCCCAGATCATCTGCCGCGCGATAGGCGGCACAGTCCGCCCCGGCATGAGGCCGGAAATCGGCTGGGCACCGATCCATCTGACCGATACAGGCGGTTCAGGCCCGCTTCGTCACCTGCGTGGCGTGCAGGTTTTGCATTGGCATGGCGAAGTCTGCCAGCTGCCTCCGAAGATACCCAGTCTTGCCGCAACCGAGCATTGCGCCAACCAGGCGTTCCAGCCCAACCGATACACGCTTGGACTTCAGTTTCATGCGGAAGCCGGAGCGGAGGGGATCGAGCCCTGGCTTGTGGGGCACTGTGCGGAGATCGCACAAACGCCCGGCGCAAGCGTCGAAGCGCTCCGGGCTGAAACCGAACGCAATGGAGCAGCGCTGCGGGCAGCCGGTCGAGAGATGTTCACCGAATGGTTCGACATGATTGGGCTTTGACGGGATGTCGATGTCCTGGAGGATCGATGAGGTAAGGGTGGGCGTTCCGCGCCCCTATGGCCCCAATGGAGAACCGAGCGCGATCGACAAGCAGTCGGTAAGAGACGCGGTCGCTGTCACAAAGACCGGCCTGGCAGGGGACGGGCAGGGCGACACACGCCGTCACGGCGGGGCCGAAAAGGCCCTTCATCTTTATCCGCACGATCACTACTCCAAGTGGCGGCGCGAAATGTCCGACATTGCCGGGCACTTCTGTGCCGGCGCATTCGGGGAGAACCTCGTTGTGACCGGCTTGACCGAAGCCGATGTCTGTATAGGCGATGTTTTTCGCCTCGGCACCGCCCGGGTGGAGATATCGCAAGGTCGCCAGCCCTGCTGGAAGCTCAATCTGCGTTTTGCGCGGGCCGACATGGCACGTCGCGTTCAGGATTCTGGACGCACGGGATGGTACTTCCGCGTGCTGGAAGCCGGCGAGGTTACGCCCGACGGCACGATTGAGCTCATTGACCGGCCGGCACCCTCCTGGCCATTGGCTCGGATCAATCAGGTTCTTTACGCAGATACGCTCAATTTCGAAGCTCTCCAGACATTGGCGGGCCTTCCCCAGTTGAGCGGTTCGTGGCGACGCATCGCCGACCGCCGCTTGCAGTCCCGCAAGGTGGAGGATTGGAACGCGCGGCTGAAGTCTCCTCCTTGACCTTCTCGAGCAGCCAGCTGAGCGTGACGTCCCGCTCGCCCGATTGATAACGTCTCGGTGTGAGGCCGAGATAAGCGCCGGATCGTGAGCGCCTGAAGCGTTGCGGATCTTTGACGGTCGCCGCGGAGGCCCGCGCCGTGGTCATCCATGCACACCACCGGCAATCCGGCCTGCTTCAGCGAATGCTATACTCACGGCGTCAGCGGAACCCGTCTCCAGCCCGACCACCGAAAAAGCCAAACCAACTCACGCCAGCCGCTCGACCTTCGGTTCATTGGCCGGGCGCAGTTTCCGGTTGTCACGCTTGAGCGTCTTAATCCGCTCGCGCTTTTCCCTCGTGGGATCCGGTCGCTGACCGTCGTCCCGTGCGGCCTGCCGGACCCAACACCGAAGCGCCTCCGGCGTGCCCCCCGATCTTCGAAGCGATCGAGCCGATCGCTGCCCATTCGGAGCCGTGCTCGCCCTGATGGTTCAAAATCGGACGGGCAGCCCGCTCCCGGACCTCTGCCGAATAACGTGTCTTGTGGTCTCCCATGGCTCCTCCTTCTCACCGCCTGGAGCCTCCGGAAAACTCGGCGCGGTTCAGATCACCAGCGTCTTATGCGTTCGGCAGACCTGCACGACATGACGGATTGACGAGCTGTGGGATACACTGTATGCAATGAATCCATGAAACACAGAGGGCATATCCTTGAGAGATCTCGGTAACGCAGAGTCGCTGGAAGAGCGTGCATACGTCGCGATCAGGGAAATGATCCTGTCCGGGGAGCTCGTTGCTGGATCAAAGCTTGTCCAGGAAGACCTGGCGGCACGTCTGGGCGTAAGTCGCACACCCTTGCGCAGCGCAATTGCCAACCTCGAACGGGACAACTTGGTTAAGTTTGGTTTGCGGGGCGAGGCTTTCGTGCCTGAGTTCGGCCCAAGCCAGATCGCAAGTGTCTTCGAAATAAGAGCGGTGCTGGAAGGACTGACCTGCCGACTTCTCGCGCCAAGCATCGAGCGCAAACACACCGTCTACCTGCGCTCACTGATGATGGCCGTTACGGACACGACAGATGAGAATGATCTGAGTGAATACCGGCAGGCCGATATCGAGTTTCACACCTATCTGACCAATCTCGTCAAAGACAGGATGCTTGCGCGTATGCTGGATTCGCTCCAGCTCATCATGAGCATGTCGCTGGCGCAGGGTCTATTGAGAAGTCCTCAGGAAACACTCCCCGAGCACCTGGCCATTATTGATGCGCTTGAAGCGCATGATTCCGACGCGGCAGAACAGGCCATGATTTCTCACATCAGAAAAACGATAACTCTGATTGAACAGGGACAGTGAATTCTTGTCGGCAATCGCCGGCAGATAGGCAGTCATCAGGAGGAGGAGACACATGCTGCAAACACAACACGCCAACATTTCGAGGCGCATCCCAAGGAACTGGGGCGCCATCAGCCGCAGGGCTCTGGCCCTGGGCATGAGCGGTGCCATGATGAGTACGATGCTCGTTCCGGCCAATGCGCAGGACAACTCCATCGAGTTCTGGACGCAATCGTACGGGGATCCGCTGCAGTGGAACTCCACGATCCGGGAGCTCACCTCCCAGTTCGAGGAGGAAACCGGGATTTCAGTACAGCACGAAACGGTCAACTGGTCGGTGGCATTCGATACCTGGCTCACAGTATCCCGCGGCGGCGCGGCACCTGACTGTGCGGACATGTATTGGCTTCATTCATTCTCGGGCATTGGCGGTGACGAATATGGTCCGATGCCGCTGAATGACTATCGCGACGAGTGGCCAAATCTCGAAGAGAATTTCTTTCCGGGAAGCCTCCAAGACGTGTTCTGGAACGGAGACTTTTATGGCATTCCGTGGAGAACGGATATTCGCGCGATGCTGTATCGTAGCGACCTCTTCGAGGAGGAAGGCATCAGTGAACCTCCCGACACCTGGGAGGAGATTGTCGAAGTCGCGAAACAACTGACTGAGCGCGACGAAAACGGCAACGTGACCCGTTGGGGTTTCACATTCGGCCTGGGTAGTAACAACCCGGTTCAGTGGATTCAGCCGTACTACTGGCAGGCCGGCGTCGATTTCATGACCGAGGACGGGCAGACCGCCACGATCGACAACGAGGCCATGCGCACAGCGCTTCGCTGGATGCGGGACCTCGTCCATGAGCATGAAGTGGTCAGTCCCGACATCATGGAGCCTAGCCATGAGGACCTGCCGCAGTTCGTCAACGGAAATGTGGCGATGGTCGGTAGCGTTTCCACGGAAACCGGCGGAGAGCTGGAGAGGAACTACCCCGAACTCAACGGCCAGTGGGCGTTCGTGGTTAGTCCGAAGGGACCGGAAAACCGCGACAGCTTCAGCGGGGCGGGCTACTTCGGTGTGCTGCGCGGTTCAGACAAGGTCGAACAGTGCGTCGAGTGGCTCAAGTTCCTGTCCCGTGACGAAAGCATGCAGCAGCTGAGCGAGGGCGGCGGACTGGCAAGTCCGAAGCGCGCAGTCATGCAGTCGGAGTTCTGGAGCGACCGGCCCTGGAAGCAGGTGTCGACGCGCGCCCTGGAGTACGCGCACACCTCCCAGCAGCCGGCTCCTGCCTGGAGCGCCATCGCGGCGCCATCCGCAGGCGCGGTCCTGTATGACCTGATGTACGACACCATCATTCGTCAGCAGGACATCGATGAGGCTGTGACCCGCGCCCAGGAGCGGATGCAGGCCGAACTCGACCGTTCGCAGGCTGACTAACTCAATGTGAAGCGCGGACCGGGCCGGCAGAGGTCCGCCCGGTCCGCCATGTCAAGGAGTTGTGGCTCGTGGAGCGAGACAAGCTTATTTTCTGCTATGCCATGGTGGCTCCCGCCCTCATCGTCACTGTGGGACTAGGCATCTATCCCATGATCGCCTCCATGATCATGAGCTTCCAGCGCTACGATCTGTTGCAGATCAGCGAGATCGGAACGCCCTTTGTGGGGCTGGACAACTACATCACGGTCTTTTCCGATCCACGCTTCGTGCAGACGTTGGTCAACACGATCCTGTTCACAGTGATTGCCGTCGTGGTCTCGGTCGCGATGGGGCTGTTTCTGTCACAGATCATCAACGCCAACTTCAAGGGCCGTTCGGTGTTGCGCACGCTCGTGTTCGTGCCCTGGTTCGTCCCGCCGGTCGTGGCGTCGGCGATCTGGATGTGGCTGCTTCAGACCGAGCGCAGCCCGATCAATCACGCTCTGCAAAGCGCCGGCCTGATCGACAGCAACATCCGTTTTCTGACAGATCCATCGACGTTCGGACCGTTCTCGATCCCGATGATGGCCGTGGCCGCGGTCCGGGTGTGGAACGGGTTGCCCATCATCATCATCTTTCTACTCGCCGGCCTCCAGTCCATCCCAAAGGGCCTTTACGAGGCAGCCGAAATCGACGGCGCGAGCATTATGCAGAAGTTTCGGTACGTCACTCTGCCCATGCTTCGACCGGTTATTTCGATTCTGCTTGCACTTCTCGTCATGAACGGGATCGGCCAGTTCGAGATCAACTACATCATGACCGGCGGTGGACCGCAGAATCTCACCAACATCATGGCCGTCTACTCCTACCAGCAGGCCTTCATGTTCTACAGATTCGACTATGCCGCGGCCGCCAGCGGGGTCATCCTTCTGATGACCAGCCTGGTTTGCATCTACTACGTCCGCGAGCAAACCAAGGACAATCTCAAATGAGCCGGACACTGGAAGCAGAGAACGTGCCTGCGCGCGAAGGGGAGGCCACGCGATTCCGGAATCACGACCCGCTTACGAAGTTCGTGTCGGTCGTCGTGCTGGGGTTGATGCTGGTCTATTTGCTGATGCCGGTCTTCTGGATGATCAAGAGCTCATTCCAGACCAATCTCGAGGTTCAGTCCATACCGCCGATCTGGCTCCCCAGCACCTGGTCGCTGGACGCCTATTTCGATGCCGGGCTGCTGATACCCCTGTGGCGGTACATCTTCAATTCTCTTGTCGTCTCCGTCATTACGGCGGTCATCACCACGGCCATAGCAGCCTCGACCGCTTACGTTCTGGCCCGCTACCGGTTTCCCGGGGCCCTGGTGATCCTGTCCATGATCCTTGCGACGCAGCTCATTCCCCCGATTACGCGCGTGTTCCCGGTCTACTTCCTCGTTCAGGACATGCAGCTCCTGAACACGTATGCGGGGCTCATCTTTGCGTATGTAGGCTTCGCGCTGCCATTCGCGGTCCTGCTGTTGAGAGGGTATTTCCAAACCAGCAGTCCTCCAGAACTTGAAGAAGCGGCCATGATCGACGGCTGTACTCACTTTTCGGCATTCTGGCGCGTGATCCTGCCGATTTCCCTGCCGGGATTGGCTGCCGTCACAATCTTCAGCTTCCTGATCGCTTGGAACGACTTCCTTTGGGCTAGCCTGCTGCTCAGTTCCGGATCGATGAAGACAATTCAGGTCGGCATAGGAGACTTCGCCAGCCAGGGCGGGGGCGTTCAGTATATCAACGCCTTCATGGCTGCCTGTGTCGTCGCGACTATTCCAGCGCTCGTAATGTTCTTCTTTGTCCAGCGCTGGCTGGTTAGCGGTCTGACTGCAGGGGCCGTAAAGGGCTAGTCACAACCGCCTCACGAACCGCATGCATCCGCCGGGGAACCACCCTGGCGGCTTGGTAGAGAACTGCCTCAGTTGAGGCGAGAAAGGACGATCATGGCGATCAAGAACTCAATTCTTATGGGTACGCTGGGGCGGTATGCGGATCGCTTCCACGAGTTCCAACCGACGCGCTCGTTCACTGAACGGCTCGATCTCGCCCGCAGCATACCGCGAACCCACGGTGTAGAGCCCGTCTATCCCCAGGACCTTGGTCTTGAGTGTGAATACCTCGACGAGGTCCGCAAATCCGGATTGGCGGTGTCGGCGGTTAATGTGAATGTGAAGGGGGAGAACAAGTTTCGGCTTGGGTCCTTCACCAATCCAGACGCCGGCATAAGGCGAGAGGCGACCCAGTACCTCAAGATCGCCATGGAACAGGCGGAGACTCTTGGGACCGACATGATCACCGTGTGTCCTCTCATTGACGGATGGGACTACGCCTTCGAGGTCGATTTTCGGAAGCAGTGGAAGTGGTTGGTCGACGCTTTTGCGGAAGCGGCGGACCACAAGCCGGCCATACGCATCTCGATCGAGTACAAGGCCTACGAATCCCGAAACAACATCAT
>CAZNHG010000137.1:6382-8164 GCA_964572555.1 uncultured Devosiaceae bacterium
TAGGTGTCACTATCGATGTCGGGCATGCTCTGATCGCCGGGGAAACTCCCGCCGCCGAAATCTGCTTGGCGCACGACGCGGGCAGACTGTTCTACATCCATTTCAACGACAACAATCGCGGTGCCGATTGGGACATGTTGCCCGGATCCGTGAACTACTGGGAAACGCTCGAGGCACTCTATTACATGCGCGAGATCGGGTGGGACGGCTGGGTAGCCTATGACGTCTTCACCCGCAATGGAGACAATGGCGAGGCCATCGCTGCAACATTCGAGATCATGGAGAATCTCGAACGAACCATCGACCGCATCGGCATGGACGAACTGAGGCGTCTGCATGCCGAGGGTGTGCCTGCCCGCACCTACGCTTCTCTCACGCGAGCCTTGGTCTAGGAGCGCGGCATGGAACTGGGTATTGGCAGTTACGCGTACCGATGGGCTATCGGCATAGGCGGGATCGTGCCCAACACTCCCATGACGCCAGCCGACATGGTCAAGAGCGCTCACGGTTATGGTGTTTCGCTAGTGCAACTGGCCGACAACGTTAAACTCGACCGGGCGTCGCCCGCGACGCTGGCGGCCCTCGAGGCAAGCTGCGACGAAACTGGTGTCAGGCTCGAATTGGGGCACAACAGTCTGCGACCTGGCTTGATCGGACCATATCTGGATCTTGCGCAAAGGTTTGACGTGGGGCTGATACGTATCGCGCCTGACACCGAAGATGCCGAAGCCTCGTTCGACGAAATCGTGGAAGGGTTGCGGTCACTCTTGCCGCGGCTCAAGTCTCAAGGGGTGGTTCTGGCCATCGAGAACCATTTCCACTTCACCTCACCTTATCTGCGGCAGATCGTGGAAGCGGTCAACGATCCTCATGTCGGGGTCTGCCTCGACGTGGCCAACTCCATCGCGGTTGGCGAATGGCCGGCCGAAACCATCGGTTTGTTGGCCCCGTTCGCGGTGAACCTTCATCTCAAGGACTATCAGATCGAGATCGATCCGCACGGGGTCGGCATGAGCGTGACCGGTGTTCCACTGGGCGAAGGGCGGTTCGCGCCCGAAACGGTGCTGCAGGCGCTTTCCGACAACGGCCGAGACGTCAATGTAATCCTGGAACACTGGCTGCCCCTCAGCGGTGGTCTCCAGCGGACCATTTCACGGGAGGAGGAATGGCTTGGACGAAGTGTTTCGTTCGCCAATCAACTCCTAGCAAAGCAACAATCTTTGGCGAATTAGAGGGAGGAGACACGATGACCACCATTGCGATTGAGGGTGAAAAGTTCCTGATCAACGGAACCCCCACCTACCAGGGTCGTACGTTCGAGGGGGCCAATATAGAGGGGCTGTTGTTCAACACCCGCATGGTGCAGGCGACCTTCGACGACGAAAACCCGGAATCCGCCGAGCGCTGGGCATATCCGGACACAGGCAAATGGGATCCGGATCGCAATGTGGATGAGTTCATTGCGACCCTGCCGACCTATAAGGACCACGGGATCGTGGCGGTAACGCTGAACCTGCAGGGCGGTATGCCGGTGACCGGCACCGAGTACACTCAGCCCTGGTTGAACTCTGCCTTTACCCCTGAGGGCGATCTCAAGCCGGCCTATATGGGGCGTGTCGAAAAGGTGATCCGCGCCTGTGACGAAATGGGTCTCGCCGTCATTCTCGGGTACTACTACTTCGGTCAGGACGAGAACATGAAGGATGAGGACGCCATACGCCGCGGCGTCGAAGGCGCCACCAGTTGGGTGTTGGAAAAGGGCTTCGAGAACGTTCTGATCGA
>CAZNHG010000138.1:0-8110 GCA_964572555.1 uncultured Devosiaceae bacterium
GTGGTGATCGTCTACAAGCAGTTCTTCGACAGCGTGCCCCGCGAGTTCCGCGAGGCGGCGGTGATGGATTCGGCCAGCGAGTTCCGCATGCTGTTCCGCATCTTCCTGCCGATGAACTGGGGGGTGACGGCGGCCCTGGCCATCATCACCTTCATCGGTGCGTGGAACGCGTTCCTGTGGCCCTTCCTCGCGGTGACGCGCGAAGAGGCGATGAACGTGACCGTGGGCATCACACAGGTGAACGACGCCTTCGGCGTGGCTTATGCCCGCACGCTCGCCAGTGCCGTGATGACGGGCCTGCCCGTTGCGCTGGTCTATCTCGTATTCCAGCGGCGCGTGACCCAGGCGATCATGCTCTCCGCCGGTATCAAGGGATAACGGCTCTCCCGGCCGCGGATGCCTCGTGTATCCGCGGCGAACGGCCCGGCACGGCGCCGGGCCCCAGCGTCCCGGTGTGGCCTCCCGGACCGGGCGAAAGTGGCGAAGGGGCCCGTGCGACAGGCCCCTTCGCTCCACGTCGAGGCCGATCGTAAGGGCCCGCCGATGAAACATGTGCCGCAGCGCCGCCCCCGCGAAACCTGGCTGGATCTGTTCAAGACGGCGCTCGTGTATGGGATGATCGCCACCCACGTCATCCAGCTTCTGGGTTTCGGCATGGGCCCCAGGCTGCGCGGCTTCGCTGACTTCATCAACCTGATCACGTTCTCGGGCTTCATGCTGGCCTTCGGCATGGGATTGGGGCTGTCCGGCGTTGGCCGCGGGGGCGGGGTGCTTTCCCGCCTCGCACTGCCTTCCATGCTCCTGCTGGCGCTCTACGCCTCGTCGCTCGGCTTCGCCGTTCTGGTGGACGGCGCGGAGATGAGCCGGGACCTGCTCATCGATGTCGTGACCCAGCGCGTCATGTTCGGCTGGAGTGAGTTTCTCGCCAGCTTTTTCGTGCTGTCGCTCCTGCTGGCCTTCACGCGCCGGCCGTTGATAGCGCTGGCGGATCGTCCGCTCTGGACGGCCGGTGCGGCGCTGGCATGCCTTGCGACGACATGGATCGTCGTCAGCACGCATGTGCCCTTCCTTGCGGCCATCGTGGGTGCGCGCCATCACGCCAGCTTTCCGCTGCTGGCTTATATGCCGTGGTTCCTGATCGGCTTGCTGGCGACGCGTCATGGCGGCGCGTGGCGGCTCTGGAGCGTCATTCCCGCCGGGCTGGCGACGCTGGCGTTCGGTCTCTTCGTGCATGACAACGCACACTTGCCCCGAGCGCTTTCCGCCATCCGCGCTGTGGATTGCCGGACCGGCACTGTTCCTGTGGCTCTATGGGGTGGGAGCCGTCCTGGTTGCCCGGCGCGTGCGCATTCCCGGCATCCTGCTCCTGCCGGGACGCAATGTCCTAACCTACCTCGTCGCCTCGAACCTGATGATCTTCACCATCCGCCATCTCTGGAGACGGCCGGTGGACGACGCGCCTGGCGTCGTCATGGTGACGCTGGGTATCAGCGCAGTGGTTTCGGCCGGGGTTGCGGCGTATCTGGGATGGCGCCGGACCCGAAGGCCGGTCCCCCACCGGGCAGAGATTTAGAGGGCCCGGCCGGGTCCGCCCTGCTTGTTTTCGAGTTCCACCCACCCACCCGCGCATCTTTGAGCTCGTTCATGCGCCGCAAGGCCGCCGCCAGGGCCAGCAGGCGATTGCGCGCCTCGCCGCCGTCGCGCCGCGACTTCGAACTGGCCGGCTTGGCGAAGAAGTGAAACTGCTTGGGCAGGGGCCAGTTATCGGTGAGGCCGCGTTCGACCAGAATCGGCAGAACCTCCTCCCAGATGCCGGCACGCTCCCAGCGCAGGAATCGCACATAGATGGAGTTCCACTTGCCGAACTCGGCGGGTACGTCGCGCCACGCGCTGCCGGTGCGCAACACGTGGAGCATGGCACAGAAGTAGGTGCGGTTGTCGTGTGACGGCCGGGCGCGCCGGCCCTTTTCCTTGGGCAACAGCGGTTCGATCAGCTGCCAGTCTGCATCATTAAGCTCGTTCCAAGTCACGGATTTCTCCCCCCTCGCGGGCGCAATTGCAACGCCTTCCGCGTGGCCTTCAACGGAAGAGATTTAAGTGAGGGCAGCGTATTCTCCCGTAGAGGCGCCCCCGTGTCAAAGGTTTTCGCAATTTCTATCCAAAAATTACTTTGTCAACAAAGTTCATTTCCATCGGTTACTTTAACATAAACAGTCTTGATATTTGTCAACATCACAGATCTGTGATTGTGCAAGTATCCCCCTAAAGACACCTGCGCCACCAATTTTCCTTGGGCTTGTCATGCCCTTTCACCTGGACGCTCGTATCGATGTACATTGTCAACAGCACTTGCAAGTACTCATGCCAGTTTTGTCAACTAATCCGAGTTAAGAACAAAACTTAACCAACCCTTAACAAAAGTTCTGGACTCAATTTGGCGCCTGTGAGAAAGTAAGTTTGTCGTAATGGCAGGTAATGGCAGTCGCCAGAGGGGGTGCCAATGAGTGATATTCAGATCATGAGCATCTGATAAAACGCTCATACAGACATACCATCTAAAATCACTGAGAAAGTGGTCGTTTCAATTTTTACGTGAAGCGACACAAGCGGACTATGTCCAGATTTTACGGTGAATGTCGCGACAAATCTTGGGCATCTAGCCATTATATGTCTGAAACTAGTAGTTTCGGAGGGTGGTTATTATTGTCTGAGAAAAGAGTGATTTGAATATTCGAAAACTATTCTGTGCCGACTTCGACATGAGCTTGGTGCAAGGGGCTGAATACCCAAAAAGGGCAGCTACCCCTGGATCACTCGATCATCCGGACGTGACCCGTGAGGCGGAAAGTATTCCGGCGCAAACGGGAAGTGTTCGGGAAAACACGGAAACTAAGGAAGTTAACTGGAGACAATCATGAAAAAGCTTCTTCTAACTACGGCTTTGGCCGGATTCCTCGCCGCACCGGCGACCGGTGCACAGGCCAGCTGGTGGTGGTGGGACTGGTTCCCGGAAATCGATCCCGAGTCGTGTACGGATCTCTGCGACAGTGAGAGGATTGACATCAAGCAGTCCATCCACGGCCTGCAAGAGGCTCTCAACACGATCGACGATATCGACGACGCTACCGACGTCGAGCAGACAGCGGTCAATGCTGCCAACCTCGTCAATCTCGAGGGGACCTATACCGAGGACGTCGACTTCGATCATGCTGACGGTATGGGCACTGTCGACCAGGACGCCTATTACCTGAGCCAGGTCGCCGCGAACGTTCTCGAGGGTGGCTGGGCTTCCGGGCACTACAACGTCGCGCAGTCGGCGACCAACGTCGTCAACTCGGTTACCGGCGACAGCGCCTGGAACATCTACCAATTCGCCGGCGCCTACCAAAATGCTTCGAACTACATGAGCTTCGGCAAAGACGGATACGATGCGGATGCGGATGTTGTGTTCGACAGCGAGGGCGAAGTCGAAGTGGCGACGCAGAGCGCGGTCAATGCCGCCAACATCGTCGATATCGGCGAGCTCAACAATGAGATCGTGCAGGTGTCGGTTGGCGGCCAGGTAGCGTCGAACGTCGCAGTGGACGTGGGCGGAGGATACCACTGGTACCACGGCAACGACGTCTGGGACTTTGCGCAGACCGCGACGAACGTCGCCAACATCGCGACCGTCGGCGTCTTTGATCTCAACAAGTGCGCCTGCGACTGGGAGGTCGACCAGCACGCCTATGCCGATCAGTCGGCCACGAACTTGCTCTCTGGCAGCGGTTGGACGGACATCCACAACGTCGTGCAGAGCGCCACGAACGTTGCCAACTCGGTGTCTCTGCCCTCCGACGAGTAAAGCCAACGATATGAACCGCGCCGCCTCCGGGCGGCGCGGACTTTTTCATGGCCTTTCGCGCCCGCTGTGGGCAACGCGGAAGCCGGGGCTGGAGCAATATCATGGACGGGAAACTGCTAGTCGCATTGGCGATGCTCGTGTCTACCGCGCCGGCGGTGGCTCAGGAGGCGGATGTAAGCGTTCGGCAGGACCAGGGCGCAATGCAGTCGATCGAGCAGACCATTCTCGGCGCCCATGAGGCGCTTGCCCAGCTACAAGCCCCTTCGGCGTCTGAAGACGGAGCGATTGGAATAACCCAGAACGGGGTCAATCTCAGCAACATCGTTCAGACCGAAGGCAATCTCGACAAAGTCTTTCAGACATTGTCGAGCGAGCAATCCGTTCTCAATACTCTGGACTACGAAGGGAACTCCGGCCTTTCGAACCTCTCGCAATCGGGTGTGAACGTCACCAACCTGGCAGAGGCCAACCGCATCAACCTGGCCCGCCAGGCGATGACGGGCGATGCCGCGCAGCGGGTCGGGAACCTCGCGCGCCTGGGCGGCCACGTGGGCAACGTGGAGCAAACCGGAGTCAACCTCGCCAACCTGGCTATTGCCAAGATCTCGCTGGGAACCGGCGAACAGGATATCCTCGAGGGGGCCGAGCAGACCGTGGACAACACGCTCACGCTCGCCGCGGGCGTGGTCGTCGATGACGCTGTCAATCAGCAGGGCGTGAACCTCGGCAACATCATGGCCTCGGACAAGGTCGGCGAGGTCACCAGAATCTTCGCCGGCGATCAGATCGTCAACAACACGGTCCAGCTATCGGGCAATTCCACTCCCAATATCATCCAGTCCGGCGTCAACATCGCCAACTACTTGGCCGCGAACGACATTGGATCCGTTCATCAGATTTCGTCGGGCCGGCAGCTGGTGGTCAACAAGGTCTTCGGACCGGACGGAGAAGAGCTGACCGGTCCTCTTATCGAGCAATCGCAAGCCAATATCGTCAACTATTTCGCGCTCGCGCCCGCACCGCCGGGCTCGGTCTCCAAGGAGATCGAGGTCAGCCAGGACGCGTCGTTCGATCAGTCGAGCCAGGGCGGCAACGGTCAACAGACGCAGGTGGGCAATTCTGTATCGATCGAGAGATAGACTTTTACAGCGCTCGCAAGAACAATTGACTTCCTTCGCGAACGCTGCAACGCTCCGGCCCATACGCGGATTGGAGACAAAACGTCTATGAAACGTCCGGTTATCCTGGGTGCATTCTTGCTGTCGCTGTCGATCTGCGCCGCACCTGCGCAGGAGGTCCCTGAACTGCAGGACGAAATGCCTGAAAGCGTCGCTCCGGCGGAGGAAGGCGCGGCGCAGGAGGGGGGAGCCGCTTCCGAGGATTCGACCGGCGAACAGGCGGAGAGCGACTTCGATCCGACACCCTTCCTTGAATCCATGGTCGAGCTGCGCCGGACGGCGGTTACCTGCGATCCCTTCGTGGCGAATCAGCCGGCCGAGCGGACGGCTCAGATTGAAGGCTTTTTCCAGGTTCTCGATCAGAGGCTCCCGAACATGGTCGACGCGGCAACGCGTGATTCGCTCTCGCAGTTCGTGGGCAACCAGGCGGCGCAGTTGTGCCGCGACATGCTGAACGAGGCCTTCGATGCCTACCGCGTGCAGGCCATCAACTATCAGGAAAGCAAGCCCGAAGCCTGGCCGGCGGCGCCCAGCGTGAGCAAGGCGCAGTGGTGTACGCAAGAATACTGCCTGGATATGTAGCCGCATCAACGCGTTCGCGCTGACGTCGATATTTTGTTGACAATCTTGCCGCATGTTCCCACGGCCATTTCACTGAATTTGTCAAATAATGTGCTGATATTGCAACATGTTGGTAATATCGCGTTAGTCCAGTTGACCGCATAATCGCGAAACACGTACTGCTTATTCAGTGTACGCTGACCTTGGAGATTTTCGATGGGTGCCTTCGGCAGAGCTGGTCTTGCGTTAGTAGTTCTCATAGTACTTTCAACGACTTCGACGGTGTTTGCCAATGGGCTGGGGGAATCGCGTTCCTATCAGTTCCGGTCGTCCTCGGAGCGTCAGGGAGCCTTGTCCACTGAACGTTTGCGTCTCGAGTATCTCGGGATTCTCGGCAGCGGTGATGGGCTCGGGGGCGGTAGCGGCCAGACCGGCAATGCCAGCTCGATTAATGTGAGCGGTGATAACAACACCATCACGGTGAACCAGACGAACAGTGGCGCGCAGACGCAAGATCACGATTGCACGGACTTCAACGTCACCGGGGGGATGCACGGATGCTGATTGCGCGCCTTTTCGGTTTCGCGCTGACGGGGATTGCCCTGACGGGCTGTACGACGTTCCCGCAAATGGGGCGTCCGGTCGAACAATATCACGGACCCGTACCGGTCGCGACGGCCACGCCGGCAGATGACGCATTGGTCTGTTTGAGCAAGACACCGTCCGTGCGGCGCTCGAATGCCGTGTTCGCGGTTCACCAGATCACCGACCAGACCAACAAGTTCAACTCCGACGAGGGCGGTTTCGCGCCGCGCGACACGGCGGGGATGCTGATCACGGCTCTGCAGAAGGCCGGCGTCCAGCAGGTCAATCGCTCGAACACGACCGTGACCGAATGGGAGCTCGCCCGGGCGCGCGAGCAGGTGCTCGGTGACGGCGGCTCGAGGACGGTGGGCAACCAGACCGTGGACTTCCGGCCGGTCGAGAAGGGTTCTCTGCGCGGTTCGGACTACGTGATCGACGGCGCCGTCACCCAGATGGACTTCAACACCTTCTCCGGCGGTGCCGAGGCGGTGGTCGGCGGTATCGGCGGTGGGGCCCGCGTCTTCGCGATGACGACCGCGGCGGACCTGCGGGTGACCGATACGACCTCCACGCGGATCGTGCGGGCCGGCTCCTATTCCAAGCAGGCCGTAGGCACGGAAGTCTATGCCTCGGTCTTCCGCTTCTTCTCGAACGAGCTTTACGACGTCAAGATCGGCGACAAGTCGCAGGAAGGCCTGCATGCCGGGCTCCGCTGGATGCTCTCGGAGGCGGCCTACGACATCGTGGCATCGATCGCCGGGCATGACGGCTCGTGCGACCAGTACTTGCCGGAAGCCACCCAGGAGATCCGGACCGAGCAGGCCGAGGGACGGAACAACGTCGACCCGAACCGGACGCCGGTGGTCGCCGAGGCCGAGCAGTAGGCGGCCCGGCCACCGCCGAGGCGGCGGTGAGTGATCAACAGGAAAGGCCCGCCCTGCTTACGCAGCTGGGCGGGTCTTTTCGTTTTCCTTGCGATAGCCGCAATTAGGCGATCCGCGGCGGCGATGTTTGGAGCCCGTTGGGCGCAATCTCTTTGGTGAGGTCCTTGCCGGACGGCAAGTTATCAGGGAATGGATGGATGAAAGCTGCAGTCCATGAAAAGTACGGGCCTGCACGGGTGGGAGTGGAGGCACGATCCGGATAGGCTGGGCGCGGATCCCGTCAAAGCAGGCACCCGCCCCATGTCCGAGACCAGCCCCAACATCGCGATCAGAACCGATATCGTCGTCATCGGGGCCGGGCAGGCGGGGCTCTCTGCAGCCTACCACCTACAGAGGCGGGGCGTGCCGGCGAGCAAGGGGTTCATCGTGCTCGATCAGGCGCCCCGGCCGGGCGGGGCCTGGCAGTTTCGCTGGCCCTCGCTGACCCTGAGTACGGTCAACCGCATCCACGATCTGCCGGGGCTGGCCTTTGCCGATGCGATCGCTGCCGGCGACGCCGAGGTGGAAGCGCGGCGGGCCGTTCCCGAATACTTCGCGGCCTATGAAAAGATGTTCGCCCTGCCCGTCTACCGCCCCGTTACCGTCAAGCTCGTGTGCAGCCGCGAGGACAGGCTGCGCATCGAAACGGACCGCGGCAATTTCACGGCGCGTGGCCTGATCAACGCCACGGGGACATGGGAGACACCGTTCATTCCCGAGGTTCCCGGCGCTGACCGGTTCACCGGGCGCCAGCTGCACACCCACGATTATGCATCCGCGCAGGAGTTCGCGGGCAAGCGGGTCCTTGTCGTGGGTGGCGGGATTTCGGCGATTCAGCTTCTCGACGAGGTCTCACGGGTCGCCGACACGCTCTGGGTCACGCGGCGGGAGCCGGAGTTTCGCGAAGGGCCGTTCGACGCCGAAGCGGGCCGCGCCGCGGTGGCCAGGGTCGAGGAACGGGTGCGTGCCGGCCTGCCGCCGCGTTCAGTGGTTTCGGTGACGGGGCTGCCCGTCACCCC
>CAZNHG010000139.1:0-8093 GCA_964572555.1 uncultured Devosiaceae bacterium
CTAGACCAGCGCCTTGATCAGTGCGCTTGCCGCCGCACCGAAACCCTCGGCCTCGGCACTCTCGGGATGCGAGGCGACCACCGGCGTACCGGCGTCCGAGTACTCCCGGATCGACATGTGCAGCGGGATTTCGCCCAGGAAGGTGAGCCCGAGTTCTCCGGCCGCCGTTTTCGCGCCGCCATGACCGAAAATGTCGTAGTGCGCTCCCGTATCCGGCGCCACGAAATAGCTCATGTTCTCGATCACCCCGAGCACCGGCACCTCGACGCGCTTGAGCATGTCGAGCGCCTTGCGCGCGTCGATCAGCGACAGGTCCTGCGGGGTCGAAACGATAACCGCTCCGCTCATCTCCACCTGCTGGCACAGCGAGATCTGGATATCCCCCGTGCCCGGCGGCAGGTCGACGACGAGTACGTCGAGCTCGCCCCACTCGGTTTCACGAAGCAGCTGCCTGAGCGCCGACGATGCCATGGGCCCGCGCCACACAACCGCCTGGTCGCCGTCGAGCATGGAACCGATGGAGATCGCCTTGAGCCCGAACGCCTCGTGAGGGAGGAAGATCCCGCTCTCGCGCACCGCCGGCTTGCCCTCGATGCCCAGCAACTTGGGGATCGAGGGGCCATAGAGATCGGCATCGAGCACGCCCACGCGCAGCCCCTTCGCCTGCAGCGACAGCGCCAGGTTCACCGCACAGGTGGACTTGCCCACGCCGCCCTTGCCGGAGGCAACGGCAACGATGTGGCGGATGCCCTCCACCGGCGTCTTGTTCGAGATGGGCTGACGGGTTTCGTGGGCCCCCTCGCCCCCTTGCTGGCCGCCGCCGGACGGCGCCTTGTCCGCCGTCAGCGAGACCATGACCTTGCGGCCCTCGGCCACCTTCTCGGCGGCCTCGGTTGCCTCGGCCCGCGCGGGGCCGAACGCACCCTCCATGCCCGGCTCGACGGAAATGGCGAACGCCACCGCGCTGGGTGTAACGATGACCTCGCTCAGCCCGGCATACGCCGCCAGGTTTCCGCCACCGGGAACCGTGACGCCCTCCAGCTGCTTGCGGACGGCGTCGGCAATGGGATTATCGGCCATCCGGCCTCCGCCTACACAATACTCTGGCCGGTCTTCTTCCAGTCGGCCACGAACGCATCGAGACCCTTGTCGGTCAGCGGATGCTTGGCCAGCTTGCGGACCACGTCCGGCGGAATCGTCGCCACGTCGGCGCCGGCCTTGGCGGCCTCGGAAACGTGGTTCATGCCGCGAATGGACGCCGCCAGGATCTCGGTGGCGAACTCGTAGTTGTCATAGATGATTCGGATATCCTCGATCAGCTGCATGCCTTCGAGATTGATATCGTCCAGCCGGCCGATGAACGGCGAGATGTAGGTCGCGCCCACCTTGGCCGCCAGAAGCGCCTGGCTGGCCGAGAAACACAGCGTCACGTTGACCTTGATGTCCTCGTCCGACAGGTGCTTGCAGGCCTTCAGGCCGTCCATGGTCAGCGGAACCTTGACGACCACGTTCTTGGCGAGCTTGGCGAGGGTCTTGCCCTCCTTCATCATTCCGTCGAAGTCGGTCGCGGCCACCTCGGCCGAAACCGGGCCCGGCGTGATGTCGCAGATTTCCTTGATGACTTCCTTGAAATCGCGCCCGGACTTGGCGACCAGGCTCGGATTGGTGGTCACCCCGTCCAAAAGGCCGGTATCATGCAGCTCCTGGATCTCCTTGACTTCAGCGGTGTCGACAAAAAACTTCATTGGATTTCCTCCAGGAAACGTAGATTTCGATACATCCGGCGCATGTCTAGCATGGCGGTGCCATACCGCAAGCCCGTGGCTACCGGATGACGGACAGGAGCGCATCGGCCAGGTCGTCGACCCGCTCTTCGGGGATGCCGGCCACGTTGATGCGGCTGTCATCTAACATATAGATTCCGTTTTCGGCTTTTAAATGATCGACCTGCTCGCCGGTAAGCCCCAACAGCGAAAACATGCCGCGGTGTTCCGCCACGAAATCGAAGCTGGTGGAGTTCGAGCGTTCGCGGATCGCCTGGGCGAGTTTGGCACGCAGGCGCAGCATGCGCTCGCGCATCTCGGTCAGTTCGGCCTCCCACTCGGCCCGCAGCTCGGGGTCGGTCAGGATTACACGCACGATCTCCGCGCCGTGGTCGGGCGGCTGCGAATAGGACGCGCGGATGATGTTGGCCATCTGGCTGTAGGTGATCGCGGCGCCCGCCTCGTCACCCGCCACGCAGATCGCGCAGCCCGCGCGCTCGCGGTAGAGCCCGAAATTCTTCGAGCACGAGAACCCGATCATCAGTTCGGGCAGCTCCTGCGCCAGCTTGCGCGGGGCATAGGCGTCCCGCTCCAGCCCGTCGCCGAAGCCGAGATAAGCGAGATCGATCAGCGGGAAGGCACCGGTCTTTTTCAGGCTCGCCGCCACCCGGTCCCACTGTTCGCGGGTCAGGTTCGCACCGGTGGGGTTGTGGCAGCACGCGTGCAGCATCACGGTGTCATCCGGGCCGAGCTGGTCGAGACAGGCCAGCATTTCCTCGAACTTCACCTGCCCGCTGTCCGGATCGAAATAAGGATAAACCTGCACGTCCAGTCCGGCAAGCTCGCACATGGGCCTGTGGTTGGGCCACGAAGGGTCGGAAATCCAGACCCTGCCGCCCGGCCGCGCCCGATTGATCAGCTGGATCAGCACCCAGATCGAGCCCGTTCCGCCCGGCGCCTGCACCGACGAAATGCGGCCCGGCTCGATAGAATCGCCGAAAACCAGGTCGGTGATGCCGTCGCAGAAGCCGCGATTGCCCGACACGCCCACATAGGTTTTCGTCGTGGCGCCCTCGATAATCCGCTTCTCGGCCTTTTTCACCGCCGACATGATCGGCGTCTCGCCGCCGGAATCCTTGTAGACCCCGATGCCGAGATCGGTCTTTTCGGTGCGCGGATCGGCCCGGTATTCGCCCATCAGGGCAAAGATCTTGTCGACCGGGGCCTTCTTGAGAGTTTCGAACATGCGAGCGCTTTCGACGGGTTTCTTGTGCCGGGCCTTTATAGAAGGGTCGGGCGATCTTGCAAACCGTCCCCCCGCGTCGGAATCACTATCCGAGACGCTGCTTGAGAGCGTTCGTCAGGGCCGGAACCACCTCGAACAGATCGCCCACCAGCTTGAGGTCCGCCATCTGCATCAGCGGCGCCTCGGCATCGGTGTTGATCGCGACGATCTTCTTGGCGCCCTGGATACCGGCGAGATGCTGCAGCGCCCCGGAAATGCCGACGGCGATATAGAGGTCCGGCGCGATGATCTTGCCGGTCTGGCCCACCTGCCAGTCGTTCGGCGCATAGCCGGCATCCACCGCCGCACGCGTGGCCCCCACCGCAGCCCCGAGCACACCGGCCAGCTCTTCGACCAGCTTGAAGTTCTCCTCGGAGCCGAACGACACGCCCCCGCCCACGACGATCTGCGCCGTGGCGAGATCGGGCACGTCGCTCTCGGTCCTCAGCGCCGCAATGAAATCCGCCGCAGAGGCGACACCGGCCACCGACACCGGTTCGACAGAGGCGCTGCCCTCTCCCTTGAGCGCCTCGAAAGCCGAACTGCGAACGGTCAGGAGCGTTTTCGCCTGTTCGCTCGACACCGTCTCGATGGCATTGCCCGCATAAACGGGCCGGTCGAACCGATTGGGCCCATGCACCGCGATCACGTCGGTCACCGGCATCAGGTCCAGCCGGGCTGCCAGGCGCGGCAGCGTATCGCGCCCCACCGCCGCCGAACTCGCGACAATCGCGTCATACTCCCCGGCCAGTTCGCCGATAAGCGCCGCCAGCGTATCGGCACCCTGCCCCGCATAGGCCGCATCGTCCGCGACGCGCACCCGCCGGATACCGGGCAGTTTGGCAGCCTCCTCGGCCACGCCGCCGACGCCTTCACCGGCCACGAGGATATCGATGAGATCACCTACAGCCTGGGCCGCGGAAAGCACGCGCCGCGTGGCACCGGACAACGTGCCGAGATCGTGATCGGCCAGAACCAGAACGCTCATCACATCGCCTCCATGTTGGCGACATCGGTGGCGATGCGGTCGGCCAGCGCGTCTACGCTATCGATGGTCTCTCCGCCCGGCCGCTCGGGCGGCGGGCTCGTGGTCTCCACCTTGAGACGCGGCGCAACGTCGATGCCGAAATCGGCAATCGCCCGGGTACCCATCGGCTTCTTCTTGGCCTTCATAACCTGCGGCAGCGCCGCGTTGCGCGGCGTGTTGAGACGCAAATCCGCCGTCACGATGGCCGGCAGAGGCACGTTGATCTCGGCGCGGCCATAGTCGACCTCGCGCGTGACCTCCAGCGCGTCGCCGTCGACCTCGATCCCGTCGGCAAAGGTCGCCTGCGGCCAGTCGAGGAGACCGGCGAGCATCTGCCCGGTCTGGTTGCTGTCGTCGTCGACTGCCTGCTTGCCCAAGAGCACGAGGTCCGGCTTTTCCTCGTCGACTACCGCCTTCAGCAGCTTGGCGACACCCAGCGGCTCCACGCGCTCCTCCGTCTCGATCAGGATGGAGCGGTCGGCGCCGATCGCCATGGCGGTGTAGAGGACGTCCGCGGACTGCTTCGGGCCGATCGAGACCGCCACCACCTCGTCGGCATGCCCGGCCTCGGCGAGTTGCGCCGCCGCCTCGACGGCGTTCTTGCAGAACGGATTCATCGACATGCGCACATTGTCGGTGTCGACACCCGACCCGTCGGGCTTCACGCGAATGCGCACATTGTGATCGACCACGCGTTTGACCGCGACGAGTATCTTCATGGCCCGAAAGACTCCGGATTGCATCGCAAGGGTTTGATCGGGCTTTGTCTTTGCAAATCCGCCGGGCCCCGGCAAGGTCACCCTCTGGAATTTCGCACCAGCCTTGATGGGGGCGGGAGAAAAGCATGCTCTTGCGCGAGCTTATTGTCTGTCTTGCGATCGTGGCGGGGGTCGGTGCGGCGCTTGCCCAGCCCGCCGGCCCGGAAACGGACCCCGATGCCCTGCCCGACCTGCGCATAGCGTACGGCGGCAACGGTATCGCGGCCACCTGGCTGATCGCCCCGACAGATCGCTACGGCCATTTCGTGCAGGGCAGCGCATACGAGGCCGGCGGCGTACGCGCACGCCTCGACGGCGGCAAGGTCCTCACGCTAATGCTCGACGGCACCCGCGTCTTCGAGGATCGCCAGCCGCGCCTCGCCGATATCGACGGTGACGGCGACGACGAAATCGTTCTGGTGCTCACCGCTCTGGACAAGGGTGCCTCGGTCGCCGTGCTCGACGTCACGCCGGACGGTCTCGCGCTGATGGCCAAATCCCCGTTCATCGGCCAGCCTCACCGCTGGCTCAATCCGGCCGGACTCGCCGACTTCACCGGCGACGGCGCCGCCGACATCGCTCTCGTCGCCATGCCGCATCTCGCCAAACGGCTGGAGATTTGGACGCTCGACGGCGGCACGCTCAGGCGTATCGCCACGGCGGAGGGTGTCTCCAACCACCGCCACGGATCGACGCACACCGCCATGAGCGTGACGACGGACATCGACGGCGATGGCCGTCCGGACCTGATCGTGCCGGGCGGCAACAGGACAGCATTGCGCGCCCTCACGCTCATCGACCGGGAAATCGTCGAGATCGGCCGGAGGGCGTTGCCCGCCCCGGCGAACGGCACCATGAAACTGCAGCAAACGGCGGCGGGCGAAGCCGTCACCATCCAACTGGAAACGGGCGCCCTGGCGAGGGTGGACCTCTGCGCATTTGCAGCCCAGTGTTGACGCCGCGCCGTTGCGGCGCGACATAAAAGGCTCACCCTTACCCGTTTCTTGGAATCATCATGCCAGTCATCAACCGCGTTGCCGAGTTCCACGAGGAGATCACCGCGTGGCGCCGCGACTTCCACGCCAATCCCGAGCTGCTTTACGACGTGCACCGCACGGCCGGCAAAGTCGAGGAGATGCTCAACTCCTTCGGCGTCGACGAGGTCGTGACGGGTCTCGGGCGCACGGGCGTGGTCGGACTGATCAAGGGCAACAAGACCGGCAGCGGCAAGGTGATCGGCCTGCGCGCCGACATGGACGCACTGCCCATCCACGAGCGCTCGGGCAAGCCCCATGCCTCGACCGTCGAGGGCAAGATGCACGCCTGCGGCCATGACGGGCACACCGCCATGCTGCTCGGCGCCGCCAAGTACCTCGCCGAGACCCGCAACTTCGACGGCACGGTGGCCGTGATCTTCCAGCCCGCCGAGGAAGGCGGCGCGGGAGGAGATGCCATGGTCAAGGACGGTCTGATGGAGAAGTTCGCCATCTCGGAGGTCTACGGCATGCACAACTTCCCCGGCATCCCGGTCGGCGAGTTCGCCATCCGTGCGGGCGGCATCATGGCGGCGACCGACGAATTCGTCATCGACATCGAGGGCGTGGGCGGTCACGCCGCGCTGCCACACAAGGCGGTCGACCCCATCGTCATCGGTTCGCACATGGTCGTCGGCCTGCAGACCCTGGTCAGCCGCAATGTCGACCCGGTCAAGTCCGCGGTTCTCTCGGTCACCGTCATGCAGGCGGGCGAGGCAACCAACGTCATCGCGGGTACCGCTCAGATCAAGGGCACGGTGCGCACGCTCGACGAGGACGTGCGCGACCTCATGGAAAAGCGCCTCAACGAGTTCGTCCCGCAGTTCGCCAAGGGTTTCGGCGGCTCCGCGACGGTCAGATACCGGCGCGGCTACCCGGTCACCGTCAATGCACCCGAGCAGACCGATTTTGCCGCCGACGTCGCCTCGATGGTCGTCGATCCCGATCGCGTGGAGCGCAACGTCAACCCGATGATGGGCGGCGAGGACTTTGCCTACATGCTCCGGGCCCGCCCCGGCTCTTATATCATGGTCGGCAACGGCGATACGCCGGGCCTGCACCAGGACACCTACGACTTCAACGACGACATCATCCCCTTGGGCGTCTCCTACTGGATCAAGCTGGTGGAAACGGCGATGCCGGCCGACTGATGCTGGCCGGCCAGCGCGGCAGGACCTTTCTCCTCGCGGCGGCGACCCTCGCGGTCTCCGCCGTCGGCGGCGTCGTCGCCTGGTTGATCGGCCTGCCCGCCGCCTTCCTGTGCGGCGGCGCGATGGCCGTCACGCTCGCCTCGCTCGTCGGCATGCCGGCGACCATTCTCACGCCCGTGCGCAACACTGTGTTCGTTCTCATCGGCATGTCGATGGGCGCCACCGTTTCCGAGAACACGCTGAGCCTGATCGCGCAGTGGCCCGTGAGCGTCGCCGCCCTGATGATCGGGCTGACTGTCATCGTCACCGGGACGGCCCTCATTCTCAACCGCGTCTTCGGCATCGACCGGATCACGTCGTTCCTGTCGTCCTGCCCCGGCCATCTCAGCTTCATCATCGGCATTTCGGAGAGCGGGCGCGGCAACACGCGTCAGATCGCGGTGATCCAGTCGATCCGCGTGCTCATTCTTACCATCGCGGTGCCGATCGGGGCGCAGCTCTTCTCCGCAGGCGACCTGGCGCCTCCCGCGCGCGCAGCATCGATGGATATCCTCACACTGACCGTCCTCGCCGCCTGCTGCGCCGCCGGCGGCATGGTGCTGACCCGTTTCAAGGTGCCCGCCGGCTATGTCCTCGGCTCGATGATCGTCGCAACGACCGGCAAGCTGATGGGCCTGTATCACGATGTAGTGCCGTCCCTGCTCGTCACGTGCGGCTTCATCTTCATGGGCGCGCTGATCGGCTCGCGGTTCGTCGGCGTCTCGGCACGCGAACTCAGGCAATCGGTCTCGGGCGGCCTGGTCGTCTCGCTGATGGCGATCGGGGTCGTCTCGTTCGCCGCCCTCGTCGTCTCGCGCCTCGTCGCCTTGCCTTATGGCCAGGTGTGGATCGGGCTGGCGCCGGGCGGGCTCGAGACAATGGGCGCGCTCGGCATTGCCTTCGGCTACGACACCGCGTTCATCGCCGCCCATCACGCGTTGAGGCTTCTGGTACTGGGCTTTGCCATACCGCTCGTCTCGGGTGTGCTGATGAAGCGGCCGGAACCGCACTAGAACGCCGGGCGAAAAAGTGGAAA
>CAZNHG010000140.1:0-7933 GCA_964572555.1 uncultured Devosiaceae bacterium
CGACGTGGGCGAACGTCCCCACCGCGCCGGAGATGGCGCACACGGCGATGTCGCGCCGTGCGAACACGAGTCGTTCACGCGCCCGGGTGAACTCGGCATGGGCCTGCGCGAGCTTGAGGCCGAAGGTGGTCGGCTCGGCATGGATGGCGTGGCTGCGGCCGATGGTGATGGTGTCCTTGTGCTCGAAGGCGCGCCTTTTCAGCGCTTCGAGAACGGCGTCCAGGTCGGCCAGAAGGATGTCTGCGGCGCGCTTGAGCTGGACCGACAGGGTGGTGTCGAGGACGTCGGACGACGTCATGCCCTGATGAACGAACCGGGCCTGGGGGCCGACGATCTCGCTCAGGTGGGTGAGAAAGGCGATGACGTCATGTTTGACCTCGCGCTCGATCTCGTCGATGCGCCCGGCGTCGAACTGCGCGTCCTTGCCCTTGGCCCAGACGGTTTCCGCCGCCTCTTTCGGGATGATGCCGCGCTCGGCCTGGGCGGTGGCGGCGTGGGCCTCGATCTCGAACCAGATGCGGTACCTGGTTTCGGGCGACCAGACGGCCACCATGTCGGGGCGGGAATAGCGCGGAATCATCGGTTTGGACTCGTTTCTTGTTGTTTCGCGTCAAGTATCAGCGGGCTGACTCGCCCGCTTCGCGGATGGCGGCGATGCGCTCGGCATAAGTGTTGGGGTCGTTGCCCTTGAAGATGGACGAGCCGGCGACGAGCACATTGGCGCCGGCCGCCACGATCTCGGCGGCGTTGTGGGCGCCCACGCCGCCGTCGACTTCGAGATCGATGGGGCGCTCGCCGATCAGGGCTTTCGCCTGACGGAGCTTTTCGAGGGAGCCCGGAATGAAGTCCTGACCGCCGAAGCCGGGGTTCACGCTCATGACGAGGACCAGGTCGACGAGGTCGATGACGTGCTCGAGCGTGGAAACGGGCGTGGCCGGGTTGATGACGACGCCGGCGCGCTTGCCGTGAGATTTGACGGCCTGCAGGGACCGGTGCAGGTGCGGGCCGGACTCGGCCTGGATGGTGACGATGTCGGAGCCGGCGCTGGCGAACGCCTCGATATACGGGTCCGCCGGGGCGATCATCAGGTGGGTGTCGAGCACCTTGTCCGTGATCGGGCGGATGGCCTCGACGATCATGGGGCCGATGGTGATGTTGGGCACGAAATGCCCGTCCATCACGTCGACATGCACCCAGTCGGCGCCTGCTGCCTCGATAGCGCGAATCTCGTCGCCGAGACGAGCGAAATCGGCGGACAGAATCGAGGGGGCAATCCGGACCGGTCTGCCAGTCATCGCGATGTCCTTTTACCTGTGGGTGCAGGGGCGAGTTAGCACCGCTTGCGTGTGTGTGCAACTTGCGGGCGATTTGGGGGTGTTTCGTTTCGGGTTTCGGTTCGCCGTCCCCTGAGCCGCGTCATCAGAAGGACCCATTTCGCACGCGCGGCACAGTCTATCCTGCGCAAACGGCTCGAATCCGCCGTCAATTCGGTCCATTCCCAGCGTTTTCGAAGTCGTTGGAGCTATATCTCGCGTATGTTACTGTTACTCTCAAATGGAGGGGCGCGATGAAACTGGAGCCCGTCAAAGAGTGCGAAGTTCTTGTCCTTGTTGACAATGTCAGCGATCTTCTCTCGACCGTCCCGGACAATGTTACGCCAGAAATCCCCAATGTTCTTCGAGCGGGCGCACAAGAGCTTTCGGGGCGCTGCCTGTGCTGCGCGCAGTGGGGCCTTTCATTGATCATCTCGGTGAGGTCAGGCGGGACAGCCCGGTCAATGTTATTCGATTCCGGTCCCGAGGACTACGGGGTCGAACGTAACGGCGACAGGTTGGGTGTGGATTTCGGAACGATCGACGCGGCTGTCTTTTCGCACGGCCACTGGGACCATGTGGGCGGCATGACTGCGGCATTGAGGCTCATTCGCGAAGCCAAGAGCGGCGGTGCCACCCCAGTTTACGCGAATGAGGGCATGTTTGTTGAGCGTGCAATGCAGCGCGCCGATGGAAGTCGATTGCCGTTTGCGAAAGTTCCAACTCCGGCCGAACTCGAGGCTGCCGGCGGTCAAGTTGAGATGAGCGAAGGACCGCAATTGTTGTTAGATAACCTGTTTTACCTCAGCGGCGAAATCCCGAGGGTGACATCTTACGAGAAAGGCCTTTTGGGTCAGGTTCGGCTCACTTCCGATGGAACGTGGGAGCCTGACGAATTGATACTCGACGAACGTTTTGTCGCGGTCCATGTCCAAAACCGCGGTATCCTCGTGTTTACGGCGTGTTCCCATGCGGGCGTCGTAAATGTGCTGCGCCATGCCCGGGAGGTCTTCGATCCTGTGCCGCTCTACGGTGTCATGGGGGGCTTTCACCTCTCCGGCCCTTACTGCGAGTCCATCATCCCCGAAACGGTCGAAGATTTGCGTGAGTTCGATTTGCAAACTTTTATTCCGGGGCACTGCACCGGTTGGCGTGCAACTCACAAGTTGGTGGAAACGTTCGGAGAGGACCGGGTAAACCCCTCGGCGGTGGCGCGGCGTTATGTATTTGCGGCTGAGCTTTGATACGCAGGCGGTTGGCGCTCGGCCTCGTTCAAGCCCCGATCTTCAAAGAGAAACAGGCAAGTGCCAGGCCGGAATGTGCTGCTGGCCAGATGAACGGATCTCGTTGTGCGGCGCGATAGCCGCTTGAAATGTCCCGGCGTAAAACGTTGACTTTGGCACTATGGGATAACGCGCACCTACAGCGAACGGCCGGATGGTCCGCATAGCCGACGCTGAACGAAGCATCGGCGTATGCCCCTCCCAACCAGAAACGGAAACAACCCGAGCACCACCAGCCGTTTTCCGCACGGGCTTTGTCGGCGGCGCCGGAGCCTGTATAGGCTTGGGCGAGGCGAATGCGAGAGGGCGCGCATGACGGAATTGCTGGCGGAGATACTGGCGGTGGTGCACGGGCTGGCCGCCGGGGCGGTGACCGTGCACGTGCTGCTCTCGCACCGCGAAGTGCGCTCCGCCATCGGCTGGATCGGGCTGGCGTGGCTGTCCCCGCTCGTGGGCTTCTCGATCTACCTCGCCTTCGGCATCAACCGTACCGGGCGGCGCGCCTCGGCCATGGATGTCGGGCTTGCGGGCGAGGGAACGGCGGACGACAGCGCAGCGCTGGGTGCCACGCACCCCAAGAATATCGTGACGCTTTCGCGCTTCGGCGGGGCGCTCACGGGGTTGCCGCTGACCCTGGGGAACGCCCTCACGCCGCTGCGCAACGGCACGAACGCCTATCCGGCGATGATCGCGGCCATCGACGGGGCGGAGCACAGCGTCGCGCTAGCCTCCTACATCTTTCGCAACGACAGTGCGGGCGGGATGTTCATCGACGCGCTGATCCGGGCGAAGCAGCGGGGCGTGGCGGTGCGCGTGCTCGTCGACGGGATCGGCAGCGGGTATTTCTTCCATCCGGCGGTGCGGCGCCTGCGGGAGGCGGGCATTTCAGCGGAGCTGTTCCTGCACGAGTGGCTGCCGTGGAAGATGACGTTCATCAATCTGCGCAACCACAAGAAGCTCCTGGTGGTGGACGGGACGGTCGGGTTCACCGGGGGCATGAACATCTCCGATGCCAATGTCGCTGGGGACAAGCCGATCGAGGTGCGCGACGTGCAGGCGCAACTCGAGGGGCCGATCGTACGGCATCTGATGCTCACCTTCGCGCGCGACTGGGAGTTCACCACCGGCGAGGCGCTGGAAGACGCGGTCTGGTGGCCGGAACATGCCGAGGTGGGGCCGGTGGCGATGCGCGGTATCACGTCGGGGCCAGACGAGAGTGTGGGGCGCATAGAGGCCGTATGGTCGACCGCCATCGAGGAGGCGGAGGAGCGGGTTCGTATCCTTACGCCGTACTTCCTGCCCGAGGACCGGTTGCTCGAGGTGCTGCGGCGCGCGGCACTGCGCGGCGTGCGGATCGAGTTGATCGTGCCTGAGCACACCAACCATTTCTACGTGAACTGGGCGGTGCGGGCGCATCTGGAGGCGGTGCCGCTGGAGATGATCGACTGCTATCTGACGCCCGAGCCGTTCGACCATTCCAAGCTGATGACCGTGGACGGGCATTGGGCCGCGCTGGGCAGCGCCAACTGGGACGCGCGCAGCATGCGGCTGAATTTCGAGTTCCTGGTGGAATGCTACGATCAGGGGGCGACCGAGGCGATCGACGCGCTGATCGACCGCAAGCTGATCGGCGCGGTGCAACTGACGCGCGGGGCGCTGGAGCGCCGCTCGGTATTCGGCAAACTGTGCGACGCGAGTGCGCGGTTGTTCCTGCCCTATCTCTGATATGGGCTACTCGGCGGCGGTGCTGGCGGCCTGCCGCCGCGCGTGCAGGCTCAGCAGGCCCGCGAGGACGATGCTCACGGTCAGGGCCGGCGCGAGGACGGCGAGGCCCCAGCGGATGTCGGTGGCCTGGGCGGCGAAGCCGATCATGGGCGGGCCGAGCAGGAAGCCGGCGAGGGCCATGAAGGACAGGATTGCCACATTGCCGGCGGGCGTGCCGCCAGGGGCGTCCGCTGCGGCTGTGACGGCCAGCGGGAAGCCGAGCGACGCGCCGGCGCCGAGAAGGGCGAAGCCAAAGACCGCGACGGCGGGAACGGAGGCGGTGAAGATGACCGCGACGCCGGCGAGGCCGATGAGGGCCGATCCCCGGGCGGCGAAGACGGCGCCGAAGCGTGCCTTGACGCGGTCGCCGGTGAAGCGGCCTGCCGCGACCATCATGGCGAAGACCGAATAGCCGATACCGGCCTGCGCGGGACCGGCGCCGAACATGTCGCGCAGGAAGACCGCCGACCAGTCGGCGGCGGCGCCTTCGGTCATGGTGATGCCGATGGTGAACAGGCAGATGCCGATGAGGATCGGGTGGGGGAGGCCGAGGCGCTTTTTCTCCTTCTTCTCAGTATCCTGCGCCCCGCTCCTGTCCTGCGGCAACAGGCGCGTGCCGAGCATGGAGGGAATGAACAGGATTACCGCGAAGGCGAGTTGTGAAATGCCGGGGGTGAGCGCAAAGGCGGCGAACCCGGCGGCGACAAGGCTGCCCGCCATGACGCCGAGGCTCCAGAAGCCATGGCAGGTGCTCATGATCATCCGTCCGCCGTTCTTCTCGATCTCGTCCGCCTTGATGTTGAGGCCGAGTTCGGCGATCGACATGGCCGAGCCGGCGGCGACGAGGCAGGCGAACAGGCTCTGGACGTTCCACGCCCAGGCGGGCAGGACGATGGCGACGAGAAACGCCGCGATGCCGTATATGATGGCGTTGCGCCCGCCGATGCGGGCCGTGAGCGGGCCGGCAAAGGGCAGGGTGACGAGAATGCCGACCGGCAGGCCGAGAAGGGCCATGGCGAGCGTGGCGTGATCGAGCCCGAGCGCGTGCTGGACTTCCGGAATGCGGGGCAGCCAGCTGCCGAAGGCGAGCGGCTGAAGGAAGAAGGCGGCCATGATCAGGCGTTGCGGCGTCATGAGAGGTCTTTCGCGCGCGGGACTGGATGATGGAGTGCCGGAATGGGCGGGAACGGACGCTTATACCTTCGGCAACCCGATTTGTGTAGGGGTGGGAGCGCGCTCGCATGCCGTCACAAGTGCGGGAGCGGCATTGTGATGCATTGCATTGACGCGCCGGCTCGGTAATACCCGGGGCGCAATTCAGGAGCGGTCATGTTCGAGTTTTCGCTGCCAGTCGTGTTCGGAGCCGGGGTGCTGAGTTTCCTCAGCCCGTGCGTCCTGCCACTGGTGCCGCCGTATCTTACCTATATGAGCGGGGCGTCGTTCGAGCAGCTCCGGGCCGATGGCACGGCCGCGGGCGTGCTATGGCGGCGCAGCGTGTGGACCTCGCTGTTTTTCGTTTTCGGGTTCTCGATCGTGTTCATAGCGTTCGGGGCGACCGCGACAGCCTTCGGGCAGGCGCTGCGCCAGGCCCTGCCGGTTCTCACGCCGGTTGCCGGAATCCTGATCATCGCCATGGGGCTGCATTTTCTCGGGGTCTATCGCATCGCGCTGTTGGACCGTCAGATGCGCCACCACGGGCCGGGCGTCGCCAGCGGGCCGTTGGGCGGGTTCCTTCTCGGGCTGGCCTTTGCCGTGGGGTGGACGCCGTGCATCGGGCCGGTTCTCGCCGCCATTCTGTCCGTTGCGGCCGTACAGGATTCGGCCGCGCAGGGAGCCGGGCTGCTGGCGCTGTATTCGGCCGGGCTGGGCGTGCCCTTCATTCTTGCCGGTATCGCCATAGGACCCTTCCTGGCGTTCTTCGACAGCTTCAAGCGCCATCTGGGCACGGTCGAGAAGGTCATGGGGGCGTTTCTCGTTCTGACCGGGGTCCTGTTCCTTACAGGTCAGTTCACGCGGCTGTCCTACTGGTTCCTCGAGACGTTTCCGGCCCTGAGCCAGTTCGGTTAACCCTGAAGGGGGTGTCTTGTTGCGCAAGTGCGGTGGAAATGTCTGAACTGCGCGGAAACCGACCGGCATTCTCAACACCTCGTTCATTTCCATGCGTAATAGTACCGGGTATTTCGGATATTTTCATTGCCAGGTACTTTTATGACGGTCGAGATCGCCGAAGAGCGACGTAATATTTCGCACCGCCGCCGGCCTGTGGCGTCACCGCGCATGCAGGTTGCGTTCGCGCCCATTGCCATTTCAACAACCGCGCATTTCGCCGATGTCGAGGCGGACTGGCGCCAGCTCGAACGCCAGGGTATCGATTCCCCCGGGCAGAGTTTCGATTTTCTCAAGCACTGGATTTCCGGCTTCGATATTCCCCGGGACGACCAATTCTTCCTTGTCGCACGCGCCGGAAAACGGCCTGTTTTGGCCCTTGCGCTGCATCGCACGCGCAAGTGGGGCATGGACGTGCTTACCAGCTTTCCGGGCGCGCATGTCGGGGCCAACAGTCCCCTGATCGATGCGGGTTACATGGAACGCCTGTCCGTCGACGAATGCGAAGCGTTGTGGCGGTCGGTGACGCAGGCGCTGGAGGGCGCCGATCTTGCCTATATCCGCAACATTCCCGAGCGGTGCGGCACCTGTTGCACCCAATTCGAGCATTTCGGCCTGTCGGTGCCGGGCAACCATCTGCATCGGGCGGTGTTTCCCGACTGGGAGACCTGTGACGCCGCGCAACGCTCACGCTCGCGCCGCAAGCACGACAAGCAACAGGGCACCAGGCTGACCGCACTGGGCGAGGTGACCTTCGAGGTGTTCGAGTCCGGAGACGACGTCAGCGGCGTTCTCGACGTGATGTTCCGCCAGCGGAACGAGCGTTTCGCCGCGCAGGGAATTGCCGACCCGTTCGACGACGAGAAGGTGCGTGCGTTCTATGCCCGCGCGTTCGAGGGCGGCAAGACGCTCAAGGGGCGGCTGCACGTGCTGCGGCTGAACGGCGAGATCGTGGCGGTGCGTTACAATCTCGTCCATGGCGACCGCATGTACTGCCTGATCTCATCGATGAGCACCGCGCCCGAAGTTCAGCCCGGTTCGCCCGGCAAGCAGTGCCTGTTGCGTGTCATGCAGTCCGAGTTCGACAACGGTTTTTCGATGTTCGACATGGGCGCCGGCATGACGGACGAAAAGCGGCACTGGTGCAACGAGCACATTCCGCTCAGGCACCATTACGTGCCGCTGACGGTGCAGGGGCAGGTGTTTACCCAGATCCACCGCGCCGGGCAGGGGCTCAAGACCTACATGAAATCTCAGGATTCGCTGTTCAGCACGCTCAAGCACGTGCGTTCACGCGTTCGGGGGCGGAGCGCCGGGGGGTGAGCCGCCCGGTTCGGGCTCAGAGGGTGTCGCGCTGAACTGCATTCAGCCCGACACCTTCAAGTCCTTGTTTTGTCGCGCGTCCGAACCGAAAAAAGTGGGTGCCACTTTTTCTGGACACGCTCTAGATCAGCTTGAGGCCGCGCA